>DATEZQ010000004.1 GCA_035583355.1 Candidatus Paceibacterota bacterium
GCGAAAAGCCGGCGATCCCGGCAAAAAGACCGGGGCCGTACCTAAGCTGTGGCGGCCAGCTTTGCGCTAGCGGGTGCGCAGCACCGCTCATTGCTGCGGAGCAGCGATGCGCAAAGCGATCTCTCACATATTAAAAGTCGCTTGCAAAGCAAGCGACTTTTAATATGTGAGAGAAAGAATTACTTCTTGCCCTTCTTAGCAACCTTCTTGACTGCCTTCTTAGCAACCTTCTTGACTGCCTTCTTTGCAACCTTCTTGACTGCCTTCTTGACAATCTTCTTTGCTGCCTTCTTTGCTACTGCCATAATATTTTTGAGAAGTGTGTACGATGATAATGAGCTTACGCTGACCACGAGTAAGCGAGTAGAGTTTCATCATGCATAGCACGCTGACACTCTTTACTTTATTATCCCGCACATTGTGCAATACAACAATGATGAAAACAATTTTCGTGTGGATAACTTTTGGAAATATAGAATTGAATTTTCATGTACGTGAATATATTTTTTTAAAAATAATTATTTTGTTTTCGATGAAAAAATATTTTTTGCGGAAATTTTATTCATTTACTTTTTTATATTCTTACGGTAGCTTGAAATGAGCATAGTACTTTCACTCACGGAGCACGTCATGCCCTACGCGAAAACGGTCATCCTTATCCGACACGGACAGACACCCTCAAACCTGACAGGGTCAATTCAGGGCCCTGATGAGCCACTTACGGACCTCGGCCGAGACCAGGCTGAGAAACTCGCAAACAGGCTTGCACGCTCCCCAAGACTGTATCCACTCAAAGCAATCCTAACGAGCAGTTTCGCTCGTGCAAAAGAGACCGCGCTAATCATTGGAGACAGGTTTCCCGGCGTAGCAGTAGTTCCATCCATGGTCTACCATGAATGCTTACACCCCTCGCGTATTCGCGGTCTACCCATCAATGATCCCGAGGTTGTGCGCACACTTGGCGAGTTCACAAAAAACTTTCACAATCCTGAGTATAGCTATGAGGATGGTGAAACATTCTCACAGCGCAAAGCACGTGCGCTCATCGCGCTCTCACAACTTGAGGACCATTACGGTGACTGCATTGCACTCGTCACTCACGGCGTGTTTGCAACCCATATCATCAATTGCATCCTCCACGGAGAGCAACTCACCTCTTACATGCTCGAACGTGCACCAATGATGTTCCCTAATACCGGTATTCTCAAACTTACATTTGGCGAGTACCACACCTTTAGTGGCAAGCGCACAGGATGGAGGATTCACCCCGGCGATGCAAGCCACCTTGAATAAAAACACAACGCACTTCGGTGCGTTTTTTGTTCCATTTAATACCACTTTTCTGTTCTATGCTATACTAAAGTAGAGTAAATATAATCATACAATTATATGACTGACTTATCCGAAATATCTTTCGTGCTCACCAAAATACTGCTTGCGCTTACTGCCCTAGCGGGAATTGTCGTGCTCGTGCTTACCACCATGAAAGCAAGACACGTGCGCGGCTCCCTTGCATTGATCATTGCAAGCCTTGGCACACTACTATGGTCTAGCACACTATTTGCAAGTCTATGGTTTTCGGGCCAAACAATTGATGTATCAATTTATGTCTTTGCGCTCTCCACCTCCTTCTGCTTCGCTTGGCTGGCATATGCTTATCAGTCATCCCTCAACACACGCAATGTAGTGTTGTTGGCAATACCCATATTTCTCTTCTTGGCATTTGCTTTTGTGCCGGGTTTCATGTTCAACGGATATTCATCGAGCCTAAATGGTTCCATTGAAACAAGCGGGGCGATGGGATATTTCATATTCCACATACTCTTTTACGCATATCTTATCCTCGCTTCAATTAAACTCATCTCGCGTAGAGCAATAACACGCAATGCAACACTGCGACAGCAATTTGAGTTCCTTTTGTTTGGCACGCTTGTTTTTGCACTCATAAAGTTCATCGCCAACATCATCCTTGGTGGTTTCTACGGTATCATCACCCTAAATCCTCTCATGCCAAGCGCGGCGCTTATACCACTATTTATCGCCTACGGAGTAGTGACGCAATACTACTTCATCGATCTCAAGTACATTCTTTATAGCTTCATAGGTAAAATTGCGCTTTTCCTCTTCTCGGGACTCACGTACCTCCTTGCACTCCTCTCCATTGGCGCACTTGCTCGCGGACACAATATCCTTACCTACCACATCGCCTTCCTTATTACGCTTCTTGCCTCATTAAAACTCGCACCCATACTCAAAAAGGAAGCAGTCCTTCTTGCGGCAGGACCTCGCGAGCGTGCATATAAAGATGCAGTGGATCGTTTTATACTCGATCTCTATGAGCAACAACACACGCCGATTGAAATCTCCAATGCCACCACACAGCTCTGCGGAGAAATTCTTAGTGCAAGCAACAGTCAACTTATCACTGAGGCCAATGGGAATGAGCGCGAACTTTTGCTTCTTACGAGTATAAGAATGAGCGGCGCATCGTTCCTCGAGGAATCAACGATTTTGCTACTCGAGACAACAAGCACGTCGGAAATAGGAGTTCCTTCCCCTCAGGAAAAATTCGGCGAAGAACTACGTAATATCTATGGTGCGGCACTCGTCGCGACCCTTTCGTCACAAGGCACACTTTATGGGCTCCTTATTCTCGGTGAACGAAAAGACGGTAGGGGCTATTCAAAACAAGACGTTGCTTTAGTGCAAAGTATATTACTCCCACTTTCATCTGCACTTGCTGAAGCTTCGTTTCGTACGCGCATCACACTCCTCACCCGATCGAGTGACAATGAAACGGGCAAGCTAAGAGAGAAAGTCTTCCAGAAGAACACAAAAAATATAATGCTGATCGAGGCACTGGAAAATAGCAGCCGTGAAGCCCTCAGACAAATCAGAAGCAAGGTTGATGCAATCAACCAATTTGGTCCAAGTGCAGTACATGCCGCACTCGAAACAGTAGAGAAATCCACCCTTGAAATTGAGCGTAGTGTTGCACGACTCCATACAGAGGTACTCAAACCAATCACCGAGCAAGCAGACCTTGCGCCACTACTTCACAAGCTCATAGAAGTCTATGGAGCACGATCACTGATTGAGCAAAGCCATCTCTCGTATGAACTTCCCGAGTCAATACCGGTCATTGGAGACCCACAACAGATATATGAAGCGATTGCACTACTGTTCCAGGCGGTCTTTACCAAAGACTGTTGCAAAGAAGAATATATTTCGTTCAAGGTTTCGCTCATGCCGAATACGATTGAGATTACCCTGATGCAAAAGTACAGTAGCGACAAAGAAATCGTTACAGAAACCGAGTGGACCAACCGACAAAAATGCCTCATGGCTTATGATAATCCTCTTGCAGAATCACTGATTAAGCGTAATAATGGCGTGCTCCGTGGAGAAATGACCGGAAATACCACAGCTGAAACACACATAACGCTCATCCGTGATATCGGCGAAGATCGCGGTGGCATGACCGAATAAAAACGCATACATTTACGGTATGCGTTTTTTCATATAATGATCGCGCAATGGGGGTTCAAAATGTTCGAGTGCATAGCGTAAGGCAGTTCGAGGTAATTTAGAAGCATATACGTCGAGAAACTTACACTCCTCATCACGACCAATGCGTTTCCCCACCTCCCTAAGCATCCACCCTATTGCCTTGTGCATAAGATCATGAGGGTCATCGATAAGCATGCGTGCAAGCATAAATATCTCCGCGCTACTTTTCTTCTCTATGAATGCGAGTGTTGCAATAACTGCAATACGGCGGTCCCAAAGTCGATCAGAAAGTGCGAGCTTAGTAAGTATTGATCTTTCGCGGTGGTGATTAAGAAGAAACGACCCTACAATACGAGATGCCGAAGTATCTACGAGATCCCAATTGTCGACAGCACTGCGCTTTGCTATATAAAATCGATATATGTCTCTCCTTGTCCGTTCATCACCATGCTCGAATTGTATGACCAAAATAATAAGCGCGAGCAATCGATCTTCATGAATTTTACTCATCAAGAGCTTCCCAATCTCATTAAGAGGAAGATTTGAAAATTGCTTTGCCACTTTCCTAGTATCAGGAACAGTCACCCCAATAAACACATCTCCATAACCGTATTCCCCTTTCTCTGTTTTAAAAAATCGTGCGGCACCAATCGCTCGCTCTACGCTTCTATACTGACGAAGTATTCTTTTTGCTTGCACTGCAGTTGTCATGTAACAATCATACCCAAAGTTACAAAGATACGCCAACTTGCTGATGTGATTTTCGCTTCACAGTGAACCAGAAACTGGTTTTCCACGAGAAGAGTTAGAGTAATCCACAAGTAAACTCAAAAATACCTTGACGGGTATCTCCAATAACCCTTTATTTATATGAATTATTTTAGATATATGAAAGTTATCCACATTACTAACATATTCCCCACATACATACATGTTACATATAGGTTACAATCTGTATAGGAGCTCTTCAAAAACAACTATAGGAGGCAATCATGCTCACTCTTCGTGCAATATTCCCCGGCGACCCCCTCTTCCCCCTTGTGCGGAGCTTTGTAAGCCGCGTGTACTCAACCAGATTGGAGGTTATCAACCCCGCAAACCCCGACGCATTTGCGGCACTATTTTTCCATGGCACTCCGATAGCGTGTGCGGGAATATTTAGCGCAGCGACACATAAACCTCTATTCTTCGAGAGGTTCTTCGATTATCCGATTCTTGAGGAGATTGACCCCACGGGGCCACGCGCCACTTTCGCGGAGCTTGGCGCACTAGCTATTGAAGCACCAGAAGCATTGTCGAAGCATGTGCAGCAGATTGCAGCACTTATCCTAATCGCAGCTTCACTAATCGCATATGAGGAGCAGATTACGCATCTTGTATTTATCGGAGACAGACTGCTTCCTCGTTTTTCGAAGCTATTTGGTGTCCCGTTTCACAATTTTGGACGGGTTGAACCACACAACATTGAGCCAGAGTTTAGAGCAAAACTCGAACGTTATTTCAGGGTTGGAAGAAATGCCTATACAGTACCCACCACACCCGTTAAACGGATCAAGAATGAAATTATGGATGGACTTATGGCTACTCTCGGTGTAATAGAGCATGAATCAATGCTTCCCCGTGTTGCCACGCTTGTCTCATAACCCACCCCCCGCTTCGGCGGGGGTTTCTATTGCTTCACCCCGGGAACTTATTCTATAGTTATAAAACGGTGAGTATCGGTATTGACCGTTACCGTTAATATGACATCATAGTATATAAGGAACACTTATGCTTACCTCCGAAACAATTTCCACCTTTCTTGCTGGGCAAAAGGCAGTTCTCCTCCTCACCTTGATTGTAAACATATGGGGCCTTGTTGCTCTTTATCGCAATGCAAGAAATCGGCCTTCTGATTTCGGTCTCGCATTCATGTTGCTTGGTCTGCTGGGATGGACCGGCAGTATTCTTGCGCTACTCTTGTTTGCGACACTACCTGCTGCACATATTGCATTCTTCTCGACAACAATGGCACTCACGGGCTTTGCTTGGTTTGCGCTCGTGTACCCCAGTGAAACATACAAAAAATACCACCTGCTTGCACTCGTCCCTGGCACCATCGTCGGGATACTTGCACTTATCCCGAATTTTTTCATAAACGGATTGAGCATCGACGCTCATGGTTATCTTTCACTCATCCGCAACCAAACACTTACATGGTTTTCGATCTATGTGATTATTGCAGGAACGCTGCCAACATACCTACTCTTTCGCAAAAAATTCACTGAACAGAACGTTCAGATGCGCCAACGCTTACACTGGATTGCAACTGCGTCACTCATTACTTTCACGGGGAGCTTCGTCACCAATGTACTTCTCCCAAATTTCTTTGACTTCCCCTATCTCAACAGTATTGGTCCTGCATTCTCAATGATGCTCGCAATGATCATCGTATGGATGACGTCGACTGAACATTATGTTGATTCAAAAAACGTATTTGGTATCATCACTGGACGACTTGCACTTGCCGCTGCGACGATCATCGTATTTTCAAGTATTTCAATGCTCCTTGCGCTCGGCAGCACTGAATCAGTCATCATTAACATCGTTGCAGCGTCTGCAACAGCACTCATTATTTTTGTTCTTGGTCCATGGATACGCAATGCTGGAGAATCACTCCTTCAGCAAAAAGAACGCCGACAACTCGCAGTGCATGGCAATACACGTGGACTCTTTGATGCACTTGCTCCAACAACAACTGTCGGTGAGATCATCAGTATACTTGGAAAGAAATTTGATGAAATAGCAACAGTTGAAATCCTTCTCGCAAGCAGAGCATCACCTGAGATTGCTACACATGTTGCGGCACTTGCCGAAATTCGCACCTGCACACTCAATCCCCCGACAACATATCTCATCGACGCATTGTCTGTTACGATGCCCCACGAAGCAGATCCTCATCGCATAGCTGTCTCTGCACTCGCAACAGCATTGGCTGCTCGTGTGATTGTGCCAATCACGCACCATCAACAGATTATTGGTATCCTTGCGCTTGGTCGCAAGAAAAACGGAAGCGGATACACAAAGCACGATGCGATTACACTTGCGTCGACCGCTCGCATGCTTTCTCCACTTCTCATTCGCGCCTCAATAATTGAGCAAGCTGATGAGACGGCAAGGACGCTCGAAGAGAACGTCGCCCTGCGTACTCACGCAATCAAACGTACACAAGAAGACGAACGTGATGTTGCGTATCGCCTTGCACTAATGATCACTCAGCCAATCGACGAGCTACGAGAATCCACCATTCTCACCAAGGAAAACTTCGAAACAGACATGGTGAAAATCGGAAAGACACTTGATGTTGTCTCTCAAGCCGCACAAGCATTGCTCGCATTTACACGAGCGAAAAGTGCCCCATTCACCCCCAGCAGAACATTCAACCTGAGCACGATGATTCGTGAGCTTGTCACGAGCTCGCAAGCGATTGCAAGCGATGCTGATGTCGAACTCCGCTATGAACTTACTGATAACATACTCATCCGCGGCAATGCGACGAGTATACAAAACACACTCGCTGCGATTATTGGTAATGCCTTCAATTATCTCGGGGCCACAAACCGAGCAGTGCATATATCTCTCTCAGCAAACGCAAGTCAAGCGATCATCTCAGTGAGCGATACAGGGATCGGATTCCCAGGTGATGTGATCGACCGTATTGGTACTCCATTTTTCAATGCACATCCACGCAGAGAGGTTGAGCAGGGTCTCGGCTTAAACCTTTCAATTGCAAGAGGAATCATCTTGCAGCATGGTGGCACGATAGTCGTAACCAGCCTGCACGAAAAAGGAACGACAGTGCGCATCGCACTCCCACTCTCAAAAGAAGAAAATTAAAAACCGCCTTTGCGGTTTTTAATTATAACCAAACTTGCGTATGTACCACGTCTTAATAAGTTGCGTGAGCAACATATACATAATCATCATACCTACAAGAATCGGCCAATAGAGTGCGGGTAGGCGCACTAAACCAAGATGTTTTGCAATAGGAGAAAACGTCAGCGCAATACCCGAAATAATAACCAATATCGTTGAGATGACGAGTGGTTTACTTGCCCAAGTCTGCAAGAATGGAATCTTTCGACTTCGAATCACATGCACAATGAGTGTTTGTGTAAGCAAAGATTCTATGAACCAACCAGTCTGCAAAAGCGCAGGCGCTTGATATGCATGGAATACGAACCACATCACCGCAAACGTCATATAATCGAATAGTGAGCTGATTGGCCCGATAAAGAGCATATATCGCCCCACATCACTGATGTGCCATTTACGTGGTTGCTCCACATATTCATCATCGACATTGTCCGTTGGGATCGTCGTCTGAGAAAAATCATACAGAAGATTATTCGCGAGGATCTGTACTGGTGTCATCGGCAAGAATGGAATAAGCACGCTCGCTCCAAGTACACTGAACATATTTCCAAAATTCGAACTCGCACCCATCTTAATGTACTTCATGATATTGCCAAACACCTTTCTCCCCTCAACTACCCCTTCACCCAAGACAGACAAACTCATCTCAAGGAGAATGATATCAGCGGACTCCTTTGAAATGTCGACTGCGGTATCTACTGAAATTCCGACATCGGCAGTGCGTAATGCAGGTGCATCATTGATGCCATCACCCATGAAGCCCACGACGCAATCATTTCTTTGCAGAGACTTCACAACACGTCGCTTGTGGTCAGGCAATAACTTTGCGAAGATCGTCGTTTGCACCACGACCTTATCAAGCTCTTCATCGGTCATTTTTTCGATCTGGCCTCCGAGTAGAATTTGCACGTCTCCGTCAAGGCCCACATCATGACAGATCTTCTTTGTCACGAGTTCATTGTCCCCTGTAAGGATCTTCACCGCGACACCGTACTTTGTGAGCTGCTTGATAGCTTCGGTTGCCGACTCTTTCGCTGGATCAAGAAATGCCATGAATCCAAGAAGTACAAAATCATGCTCATCATCTTTCGCGTAGACCTTCTTTGGATCAGTAATCTTGCGCTCGGCGACGGCAAGCACTTGGTATCCTTCGCTACTTAACTCACGTTCAAGCGCCCAGATCTTATCGGTGCTCACCTTTTCGAAATCATGCTCGACTCCATCAAGCATATACTTCGTACAAAGTGCGACGACTTCCTCTGATGCGCCCTTACAGAACATATACTGCTGATGCGCGGAATTTTCTACGATGAGCGAAACGCGTCTACGCTCAAAGTCAAAAGGCAATTCATCGACTTTCTTGAACTCTTCCTTAAGGTGTTCAATATTCTTATCTTTTCCATGTTTCAACACCGCCCCATCAAGGAGATTCTTAAACCCTGTCTGATAGAAGCTATTAAGAAAGGCGGATCGCAACACTGCATCGTTCGTCTCCCCATTAATATCGATATTCTTGATGAGTACGACTTCATTACGAGTCAATGTCCCGGTCTTGTCCGAGCAAAGGACGTTCATTGCGCCAAAGTTCTGTATTGAGCTCAGATGCTTCACGATGACTTTTTTCTTTGCCATTGCGATAGCACCCTTGCTCAGGTTCACCGTCACAAGCGCGGGCAGCATTTCCGGTGTAAGTCCAACAGCAACAGATACCGCGAATAGAAATGCTTCGCCCCAATCGTGCTTACTAAAGCCATTAATGATGAATACTAGTGGCACCATGATGCCCATGAAGCCCATCATGAGCCAGGTAAACTTACTTATTCCCTTATCGAAACTCGTCACCTCACGCTCTCCAACGATATCTTTCGCGAGACTACCGAAAAATGTGAGCCCTCCCGTGGCAACCACGATTGCACGAGCCGACCCGCTCTCGACATTTGAACCCATGAGACAGATGTTTTGGTACTCAAGCGGACTGTCGATCGTAGTACCTGAGGCAAACGTTGCATGCTTTTCGACAGGCAGGGCTTCTCCAGTAAGGAGGGACTGATTGACGAACAAATCCTTGCTAGTGATGATACGAGCATCTGCGGGCACGATATCTCCCGCATTGAGTTGAAGAATATCTCCAGGCACCACATGATCAATATTTATCTCTTGCTCAATTCCACCACGAATAACCGCACAGGTGGTATGCACCATTTTACGCAATGCCTGCGCAGAACTGTATGCCTGATTTTCCTGCACAAAGCGTATGGAAACACTGATGAGCACCATGCTGTAGATGATGACTGCAGTCGCGATGTCGGAGGTGAATACCGAAACACCACCGAGCACCAACAGAAGCAGCACCAGTGGATTCAATATAATCTTAAGCAAACGAATGGGCCAAACCCTGCGCTTTTCGCGCACAATGACATTAGTGCCGAATTTTTGCAGTAGCGATTTGACCTGTTTATTACTGAGTCCATTTTCACTCACTTCATGCTCCGCAAGCAGCGTTTCGATGGGGCGCTCCGCAGCGACGGTCAATGAATCGAGGATTTGTGGTTTTGGTTTTTCTCCAGCAACATGAGTGCGGAAAATCATTGAACGGATTTCATCAAAATAGTGGACTTTCATGGTAGTGCATGCGCTCAGCCTTCGCCGAATCCCTCTAATAATACCATGCCAGTATTCACCTCCAAGCACACCCAAAAACAAAAACCGGCGCAGAGGCGTCGGTTTTTGCTATTTATCAAGATCAAACACTTCATCGATGCGTACCTGATCAACAAATGACTTCACGTGCGATACGAGCACCAAGGCACCCTTATAGTCATGGAGTGCTTTTGCGATGACCGGAATATGGCGGAAATTAACGTGGTTCGTCGGCTCGTCGACGATAAGGACTCCCGGTTTCTGTAGGATAAGCTGCGCGAAGCAAACAAGAGCCTTCTGACCTTCTGAGAGTGATCGAATCTTCGTCTCTAGGACCGCACCTGAGAGCAATAGCCCGCCCGCAACCTGGCGAAGCTCCACGTCTACTGGCCTACCCACAAACGCACGCTCTAGGGCCTTGTAGACGGTTTCATCGGGGTCGAGGGTCGAGAAGTCTTGACGGTAATAGCCCACCCGAACTCCTGGAGCAAATTTCGCACCTTCAGACTTTCCGCTCGCAAGTGTCTCCAAAAGTGTCGTTTTTCCGATACCGTTTGGACCGACAAGCTGCAAGTGCTGATCCTTCTTGAGTATAATATTCGCAGTACGCTGCACTACCTTGTGATGCTTCATCATTGAAAACGCAGTAATCGTTAGCAACGGACCAGAGAGATCCTCCTGCGCTGGAATGACAAATTTTCGAATAGTACGATCCTCTTTACGGACATCGACTTTATTCTCCTCCATCTCCTCGATCTCATCACGCATGCGTGCCGCGAGTTTACGCATATTTCCCCCCTTCTGAGCGAAGAAGTTCACTTTCTCTTTATTCTCAGAGATTTTCTTTGCGAGGCGTGCATTTGCCATATTCTCCTTCTCCACTCGAGCCGCGATATCACGAACTACATTGTGGTAGTTTCCCACGTACTGCTCGATCTTTCTCGTATAGATGTCGAGATAGAGCACACCATCTGAAAATGCATTCAAGAAATCCGCATCATGGGAAATGACAAGCACCGTCTTTTCGAAGTTCCTGAGGAATTCAGTAAGATGTTCGATGCCTGCATGATCAAGGTTATTTGTCGGCTCATCAAGAAGCAGGATATCTGGATCCTGAATGAGCGCAGAAGCAAGCAAAAGTCTCGCCTGCTGCCCACCAGAAAAATCATTAATGATACGGTCGAGTGGCGCATGGAGATTCACTACCTCGAGCACTGCCTCGATCTTTGGATCAATATCATACACTTTATGCGCGAAGCACTTTTCAAAAAACTCTCGCACCGTAAGGTCTAGCTCTTCGCGAGGAATCACTTGACGTGCAATCGCAACCGACATACCACGACCGATATGCACATCACCCTCCTCAGGCTTGAGTCGTCCTGTGATGAGGCCAAAGAGCGTACTCTTCCCCCCACCGTTCTGTCCCATCAAAGTGATCTTCGAACCTCGACGTACGGAAAAAGAAACCTCACTCAAGATCGGTTTATTGTGTGCGTATTCAAATGTCACTTCATCAAAGCGAAGGACGACTTCATTGGATGCCATAGTAGAAAAAGAAAATCCCTTGCGGGGTTATTCGTATGCGCATTGTAGCACGAAAGGGGCATAAAGTAAAGTAACACGCATACCGAAAGTGGCATGCGTGCGACTATATCTTCCTACTATCATATGCCCAATGTAAGAGCGCCTGGCGCTGACGCTTGCGACAACCAAGGTCGCCTACTCTGCAATTCTGCGCAATCTGCGCGAGATGGCGACGCATCGCTTTCCAGCGCTTGATCTGGAGTGCATCCTCGTCAGGAATTCTTCGCCCCATATAATAACGGCAATACCATTGAAACCAACCACGTGGATCATGCTGCTCATTTATCCAACCTTTCTTTCGCCACTCAACAAGCTCCTGACTTGCACGTACCCCAAAATAATTCAGTGACGGACTATTGCCAGGAACTCCTATGGGATGGAGGCGCGCTCTCATAAACCAACTTTTTGGAAATTCGTTCACACAATCGCGCATATAACGACCACCAAAAATCCCAAGTGCGAGCATTTCACGCGGAGAGAGATCCGGCTTGAATTCTTTATCGAACTGTTTGCCTACGGGCGCAGTACGTACATAACGATAACCATTCTGCATGAGGTCTCGCACGATCACTTCATTATTTTTTTTCATAGGTATATACAGAAAAGCGGCCAAGGGCCGCAGTTCATTTACTCAGAAATCACTCCATCAAAATGCTCGTCATCATCCTCCGCTGCAGCTTTCGTATGATGTACTGTTCCATCGCGATGATGTGGGGGCATATACAATGAGTAGAGCTTTAGTGGCCCTGCTCCTGTATTGATTACATTATGCTTTGCACCCTTTGGGACAATCACCACACTCCCATCACTGATCGCATGGGGTTCATCATTGATAATCACCTTACCTTCTCCCTCTTCAATGCGGAAGAATTGGTCATTCTCTTCATGAATCTCCTCTCCAATCTCAACACCACGAGGGAGTGCCATCAAGACAAGCTGACCATTATGACTTGTATAAAGTACTCGACGAAAATCTTCGTTCTCTCGAGTAAGCTCCTCGATATTTGTTATATAGCCTTTCATAGAGATATTGTAACACAGCGCGAGGTGTATAAAAAAGCGACCAGAGAAATCTCCTAGCCGCCTCTAGAAACTAATACAATTCGGGATTTTGAAGATGAATAAGCGCCAGGCGAATCGCCTGCATCATGTATTCCGAGCGTGTAACGTGCCCCTTGGTGAGTACACCGATTGCTCCTCCGCGATGCCCGAGCTTCGGATCATCAGTAAGCCCACACTCGTGAAATGCTTTATTGAGATCCACTCCATCTTCGTGCACCATATCCACAACCTTCGAGGGACACTCGAATGCAGATGACAGTCCAAGATGGAACGCATGTCCGTCATAGAGCACACACGCTGTCGTGACCATCATTCCTGACTTCGCAAGCGGGACAGGAAAGAGTCCGCTCTCAAGCCCAACCGCAATTCCATTTGCGGTATAGGCTTCACGCGCGCGATTCCGCGCACCAACAATAATCTCCTCGAGAGATTTCGGTTGCTCGGAAACACCCGATTGCACTGCGAACGAATGTACTGCACAGTCGCGATACTCTTCGTATTCAGACAATACCGCAATCAAGGCGTTGGTTTTCGTTGGATTCGTAGAGCCGATGGCAAAACGCATAGATTCTCCAATGTGTTTCTAGCTGAACTATACTCGATTTTACCCAATAATCAATATCAAAGAATCAGGTGCCTGAAACGGATTGACTTGGCAAGACAACAAAAATGAGCACGCCGAGCGCGAGAACATACAAAAGGAATGTGAAGACCAGCCCCCAGAATCCCAATCGCTCCTGATTGAAACGGGCAAGGAAAAACATGAAGATACACCAGAGTGATACAGGAGCGATGAGCCAGTAGCTGAGTCCTACATAGAGCCCCGTAATGATTGTAAGAAGCGATGAGAGCACGAGTAATGAACCAAAAAGAAGAAATACCCCAGACCGCCCCGAAAATGCACTCCCCCCTTCCTTGTGTAGCTCTTCTCTCATATCATGCTCTATTATTATACTTATATGCTTCTATTATAGCACGATGGGTGCAAGCTGCGTTTAGCTCTCCAATAACCCTTACACCTTGCCGAAAACGTCTAAATAAAGCATAATCTCATCGATGCAGAAATATCTTCGATTTGCTGGAATAACGGTAGTGCTCCTCTTTGCCCTCATCGGCTTTGTTTTTACGGTCGTCTTCGTCGGGATGCAGTTTGGAGCATTCAACGTACGCGGCTCTATCAAGGAGCGCAATGATTTCTTTCAAACAGGTACCACAAAGAAGGAAGCTCTGACAAGTAACAGCACAAGCACTCAAGCGGTCGAGCCTTCATGCGTAAACGGTGACACTGTTTGTGCCTGGAACGAAACTCGCGAATGGACTGCGGTGTCCGGAGGTCTTGCAAAAGATCAAGCGATTATCAACAAGGTAGCGAAAGCCACCGGCGTCTCACCGCGCCTCATCGCCACTATCGTTGTCCCAGAGCAGACCCGCTTCTTTACTGCAGAACGCGAAGTCTTCAAACGCTACTTCGAGCCACTCAAAATCCTTGGCTCACTGTCGAAATTCTCTCTTGGAGTCTCCGGTATAAAACAAGACACGGCGCTTTTGATCGAGCAATATGCGAATGACCCCACCTCCCCTTTCTACCCTGGAGACGCGTACGCCCCACTCATTGCATATGAAACTGGCGTCGACCACGACAAGGTACTTTATGATCGACTCACAGACGCAAAAAATCACGAATATTCTTACCTCTATACGGCACTTTTTGTGAAGGAGATTGCGACACAATGGAAGAATGCAGGATTTGATATCAGTAACAACCCAGGAGCCATTGTCACTCTCTTCAATATTGGTTTCAAAAAATCCCGCCCGAACGCGAACCCCCAGCTCGGAGGCGCTGAGATTATCACTGGCGGAAAGACCTATACGTACGGGGAGCTCGGAAGTTTATTCTTTAGCTCTGCAGAACTAAGAAAGGAGTTCCCAAATTAAAAACCAGCGCCGCTGGTTTTTAAAATCCTCCCCTATGTCTCTCTTCGATTTTAATCTTTGACTTCTGCACCGCTGCATCAAGGTCGATATTATAATTATTAGCCACTGTAGCAAGAGCAATAAGCACATCCCCCATTTCCCCCTCAAGATCCATGACCTCATCCTTCCGATCTTTATACCCGGAACTTTTGCGAATAGCCTCCGCCATTTCGCCGAGCTCCTCAAAAAGATAAAGTAATTGCAAGTGTGGATCTGGCCTTGTATTTGAGTGCTGCTCCCAGTCCGTCCGCACCCACTGTTGTAATTCAAGTATTTGCATATCATTAGTATACAACAAAAGCCCCATAGGGGCTTTTGTTGTATTAACGACGCATTATCTGTCTCATCACCTTCTTAAATTGCACCACCGCTCCATGAGCAACACCTGCACGCAAAAGGTGAAAAATAAATGCAAAAATCACGAATAAACTTATCCACTCCCCCTGTCGCCAAATGGGAACATTTATCCTAGGCGCGACAACCACCTCTCTGACATTGCCCTCTTTATCAATCGCTCGAATATATATAGGTCTATCAACTTTTTGCCGCTTTAGAAGATATGGGCTCTCTGCCCGAACATACAAACCAAACAACCCTTCGCGAATCTCATAATGGTCCACACCCAATCCTTTATCCTGCGTCTTGAATACGATGAAGTGCTTACCATCATAGATATTATGATCGTTTGCAATGATCGGAGTAAAGTCCTCTGGCGGCTCTACATCTAGTTGAGTCATCTTTGCCGGAGCAAGGCTCTCTCCTTCAACAACAAGCGAGAGCGCCTGCATATCGAGCGCACTTGGACTACCACTGCCATCATTTTTATAGAGGCGTGCCCCACGAATAGAAATCGTATGTGTACCGACTTTCTTTGCCTTCATACGCAAGGCGAAGAGTTTCTCATTGTTTCCCTGGAATCCCCCCGGAGTCATTCCTGCAAATGTAATGACCCCAGGTGACACCTCATGGGGAGACTCAATCCAGAAGTTAATTCCTGAATTACCCTCATAAATATCCATGCTCTCAAAAACTGTAGCATCATAAATGATCTGACCATCTACTGCGTTTGAATCCTCGCCCGCATCAAGCAACACAGTAAGGATGAACTCGTCACGGTGACGCACTACGGGGCTTTCTTGCCTTAAATGTAATGCATAAGCAAAAACATATCGAGGAGCGAAGGCTATGATTAGCGCAAGGAGCACATATATGTATTTTTTGGTTTTCATATATTGATGGATTTGATTATGCAGTCCAGCGATACACAAGAATACTGAAATCCACAATATTCACCACTCCATCTTTATTGAGATCAACACTTGCGGGTGGAATAGGATTTTTATACCAATAGAGCAAAATGGATAGGTCGACTAGATTCACTCTGCCATCACAGTTCACGTCAGAAACTTTACACCCTTTCGTATCTTCGAGTACTTGCGCACTTATAGCCGACGAAAAAATTGAGAAATCGACACTACGAGAAAGGCCGCTAAGATCTTGCCCCTCTATTGTGTAGAGTCGTAGCACATGTGCACCCGGAAAAAGTAGGGATGTATCAATTTTTACTGCATATTTTCCCTGCTTATCAACGCGTGTCTTCAAATCTACGGCGGTGTTGCTATCAATCAAAGCATAAAGCAACGCGCCAGGTATGGCATTGCCCGAGAGTATCAATGGCTCTTTCTTTTTCACATGCTCTGACGCAGGATACAGTGACGGTGCGATAGCAATGCCACTCACCTTAAGTACTGCTCCACTACCTACATTCACTGGAAATCCCATAAGTGGAGATTGAACACCTTTTTCATCAAGAGCATATGCTGCGAAGATATAGTTTCCGCTGGAAAGCCCTGAAATAGTCGTCTGAAAAACACCCTCGGCGTTCGTTATTGTTGTTGCAATCGATTGACCATCCTTAAGCAGGGTCACTGAACTACCAGGATATGACCTCCCCATAAATGCTACTGTTGCGGTGGTAACCACGGGAGCGCCACCGCCTCCTCCACCACCACCTCCCGATGGAGCATGTGTTGAGCAGTTCAAAGTATTCTGAGTACACACACTCGTACACGTGAGGATACCCGACGCATATCCCAAAGAGGCGCATGTAGCGCCTCCGAGGTTTGCTCCATCGCACTGTTCTCCTGGCCCAATAACACTATCACCGCAGCCAGGTACGGTTGCGGTGATCTGTACTGCTATCGCCTGACCAATACGAGGAGTGATGAGCGTAACGAGAAGAGCAAGAAACAAGAATGTTCTTGATCGGTTATCCATTATATTTGCAAAAACAAAACAGTACTATTTTTGATTTGTCGCTGCAGCAATGATGTTTTTCTTATACTGCAGAAGAATAAACCTGAGCACAACAATCACCAGAAATACACAAACCATGAGCTGCCAAGGAAATACAAAGAAATGATATGTAGCTACGGCTGTTTGCGGCACGTCTCCCCACGCGAGGCTCAAATCGGCGGTGTACCATCCAAAATGAAAATCAGAAAGCTGTAATAAAGCAAGACTGAAGAATCCTCTCTCCTCATTTGAGACTTCATTGCCCCAGGCTACCGAGAAACGACGAGGACTTCCTGGGAGCACGCTACCCTCTCGCTCATTAGCAAGCAACTTTGCAGTAATACTGCGGAAGGAATTTTTAATAACAATATCTCCCTTCGGCACCACACGATCCCCACCCTTATTATTGAAAACATATTCAAGTGTCACAGGAAGCATTGTAAAGAAGCGTTGCGCCCCCTTACCACTGAAGCCAGAGAGTCCTGCTGCTTGCTCGACATCACCGTTGACTGAGAGAAGCACGAGTACTCCAACTTTTCCTCCGATAGAAACATCTCCAGGGTTACCTGATTTTGGTTGCTCGGTTCCGAAGAATTCTGCAGCGAAATACCCTCCTGGCTTAGCAGACTGTGGAATAGTGATTGTGAATGGAACCTTCACGCGCTCACCAGTGGCAATTTCGATTTTTGCATCTGAAGTCATCCAGGTCGCAAGACCATCCTTATTTCCAATGAAATATGGAGCCCCGGTATCTCCTCGTGATTCAAAGTTTTCGAACGACGTATAGAATGTCTTTCCTTCCTGCTGCTCATTATAGATTTCCATCTCCCCCTTGAGAGTCTGTCCAGGATTACCACGAATTTCAATGCGCGTCGGCGAGACGGTCAGTGCGGAGGCAGATGCAGCAAAACTAAATGCTGCAATCAGCGCTATGGTTGTAATAACTGTTGTTCTCATAAATTTATGCTGGTGTGCGTGTTAAGCGTAGTGAACTAGAAGTTCGCCGTTGCTGCGTAGTTGATGGTAGATGTATATGTTCCCGCTGGTGTCGTTGCATCGATATTTGCGATGTAGTGGATACCGTATGTTGCTGCAGCAACCGATCCTGCAGTTGATGCGATAGTGTCACCTGAGTTGAATGCCCATGTTGCACCACCTGCGTAAGGAGCGGCAACGGTACCCGTACCACTGTTGAGTGTTGCACGGAGACCGAACTGCTTGGTGTTTGGAGCAGATGCGACAGCAGCAGCACCGATACCTGTGATGGTATTTGCACCGTAGGTCAACGTTGAACCATTGACCGTAAGTGTGTAGCCATTGGCAGCATTGGTCCCCACTGAGACCGTATGTGCCTCAGCGTCTGCAGCAACTCCGCCTGATGTATTCGCAAAGCGAGCGTTAGCAGTCGTGAGTGTTCCGAAACCAACAGCATTCTGACTTAAGCTGAATGTCAAAGACTGTGGAACAATTGCAGAAACCTGAACAGTATCATCATTCAAAATGTTCACGGTTGTAGTACCCACGTCACCGAATGTGCCACCGACTGCAACAGTATACGATGCTGCGGTGCCTGGATTGATCGCATTAGTGTTCGGAAGAGTGATGATCACCTTATCATTTGGTGCAAGTGCTGCAGTACCAACACCATCGGTTGGAGTAGTGAGCGTCAGTACGTTATTCTGAGCACCCGAGAATACTGCTCCCCATGCGGTAGCACTTGGAGCTGCAAGCAAAGGCTCTGAAGCCTCGAGTCCTGTCGATGCACCATGAGTAAAGGTGATACCAGTGATTGCTTTGCCGGTAAAGTTAAAGCCTGGATTCTGGTATGTAATCACAATCGTCTGTCCTGCCACGGCCTCACCAGAAGGTGTAGTGAACTTAATTGTACTTGTTGCGGTCGTGCTTATCTTTGCTGAAGAAAGAGCAACCGACGTCGACAAAAGTTGTGCCGCCGACGCAATATATGGTGCCCCTGCAAAAGAGAGCAACACAGCCACAAGGACAATTGGGCTTACGAGGGCTTTATTGAATTTATTTATTTTCATCTTTGTTGTGCAAATATAATTGATATGCAAATGCAAAGCATTTGTATCTATAGGCATATTGTAACACGTAACCCATCACAAATTACAAAGCTATCCCCAGAAATATGGATATTTCGTAAATGTTACACCTATCCTTATACAACCAAAAACACCCACCGGGGTGTTTCTAGAAAGACGCAGTGATCGTATAGGTTACATTCGCAGCATACGCACCAGCCTGCGACTGGGTAGAGATATTCCCGAGATAGCGCACTGCATATGTTGTTGGCGTAGAACCACTGCTTACCATTGCAACGGCATCAGGAAAGGCGGTCGTATTGAACGCATACCCTGCCCCATCATATGGAGCAGAAACGACACCCATTCCGCCCGTCGCGGTCATGCGCATACCAAACTGCTCTGTCCCTGGAATTGATGCAGTATTCACAGCACCAATAGCGGCAATGGTCGAGCTGCCCGCAGAAAGCGTATTTCCGTTTATAGAGAGCACATAGCCATTGGAGGAGTTGGTCGCTGCTGTGATCGTATGCGCCACAGCCTCAGTTGTGGAGCCGAGGCCATCTGCGGTTGCAAAGCGCTCGCCACTGGCATTAAGTGACCCAAACCCAGCGGTATTATTCGAAATACTGAACGTAAGCGACTGCGATACGGGCGGTACTTCAATCCACTGGAATGACATCATCGCAAAATCCCACTGCGCCGTCATCGCACTCGCTCCTGACGCAGAGGTGCGCAAACGCATATTCAATATCGCTCCGACTGTGTCAAGGTGATCGCCGACACTCGTCGACCAACCCGCAGCTCCACCCGAAGCAACGGTAGCCATGGAAATATTGTCTGTATATATTAGTGCGGTCGTCGCACCGGCGCCAACCGGAGACCACCCTCCAGTAACATTCGTTGACCCACCGAAATCCCTTATCCCTGCAATGACCGTACCAACCGTACCCGACATATGTCGGCTTGCGAAGAAGATGCCGGCTGCTGCCGTATTATTGGGGAGCGACGCACCGAAATCTACATTCGCTGCTACTGCATATCCTGCAGTCGTATTATTATTGCTATCGTATCCGTATGTTGCAAACGCTTGAGTATTCGACTTCGCTGCTCCAAGTAAATTCCATGTATTGCTCGTACCCGTCATGTCCAGGTCACTCGTATTAGCAACCGTACCTGCAGCATTTGAACCGAAAGTGATGTTTCCAACACCATCGGTATTTGTCGTTCCTATCATGACATACGCCATATTTAGTCGAATTGCTACAGTACTGTTCGAGAGACCGTGCCATCCAACACGAATCTCACCATTTGAAATATAGTTGCTCATGGTGATATTCGACTTTGACCATGCGTTAGTAGCAGCAGTAGTGGAGCACGCAATAGAAGTAGTAGTGAGATCCTCCCACAATGTGGTGTTGTAATTATAGATCTTCGGCCTAATCGTCGGGCCAGTTGCTGAGCAAGAGTAATTCGCGCGATAAAGGATTGTATTTGCTCCTGGATAGGTTTTTACATTTTTGTATGAAACATAAAAGTCTGAAACCGTACTTGCGGTACCAGGTACTTGGAAGTATGCAGTATCTGCGCCAGTTTGTCCGGCTCCACCCATATTCGCCATCGAGTAGTCCCCCGTGATTGTTCCTCCAGAAATCTGAGTTGCACTCGAACCAGAATACACTGGATTGACCACGACAAACGCACGAAGATAATCAATATTCACTAATGATGTGGTATTTGTTGTTGAGTAGTAGCGCACGCGGATTGTATTTGATCCGTTGATGAAGTTTGCAAGTGGAGTTGCGATTGACGTTGTTGCACTCGAGCTCCAATACCCATCATATATCTCCCAGTCGTATGCGGTTGCGGTCACTGTAGTGATTGCTGCGTCATTCAGATTCAAATTTCTCCACCCTCCTCCTGTGCATTGCGCATCTGCGGCACTATTCACTCCGACCGAAGACACCCAGTCGCATACCTGCACGAGCGTCGAAGGCGCCGTCGCATCAAGATCAAACTCTGTTTGGAGAATAATCTTATTTGCACCATTGAGACGCACATCTCCTATATCGAGATACGCGTTGTATCCTGACGCAGATGATGTAACTCCGAAATGTAAATTATCATCAGCAATGGCCCCGCGCCAATCTCCCATATTCACTCCTTCTGTCGCAGGAGCCGTGAGGCCAAGAATTGCAGGAGCAGTACCCGTCACGATACCACCGCCAGAAACACCATAGCGATACGATTCCGATGGGTGTATCGGTTGCTCTATCCACTGAATCGACATCATAGCAAAATCCCACTGTGCTGTATTCACACTCGCCGCGGACACCGAGGTACGTAAACGCATATTCATCATATTTGTTACCGAGTCCGTGAAATCTTTTGGGCTCGTCGACCATCCTGTCGCACCGCCAGAGGCAACCGTTGCGACGCTGATATTATCCGTGTACACAAGTGCGGTAGTTCCCACTGCACCAACTGCAGACCAACCTCCGGTTACACTTGTACCTGCTCCGTAATCCATAACTCCCACCTGCACCGTCCCTGCAGTGCCAGACATATGCCGAGATGCGAAAAATACACCAGTGATTGCACCACCCTCTGGTATCGTCGTATTGAAATTCACATTTGCAGCCGCAGCATAGCCTGCGGTAGTATTATTGTTTCCATCATACGCGTACGATGCAAACGCCTGAGTATTCGATTTTGCAGCACCAAGAATACTCCATGTACTTGCGGTACCGGTCATGTCGAGCGAAGCAGTATCTGATACAGAGCCTGCTGCACTCGAACCGAAGGTGACTGCTGCACCTTCTCCAGTGTTGACGGTACCGATCATGATGTATTGCATATCAAGACGCAAAGACACAGTACTATTAGAGAGCCCATACCAGCCTACGCGAATTTCACCACCAGAAATATAATCATTAATATTTATATTACTTTTCGCCCATGCATTTGTCGCATCTGCTGTTGCACATGCAATAGAGGCGGTCGTGAGATCCTCCCAAAGCTCAGTTGCAAAGTTATAAATCTTTGGACGTCGTGTTGGACCCGTCGCTGAACAGGAATACTCCGCACGCACGAGAATCGTATTTGCTCCGGTATACGTCTTTACATTCTTGTACGATAGATAGAAATCCGAAACGCTTCCTGCTGTTCCTGGAACTTGAAAGTATGCATTATCCGATCCCAACTGCCCCGCACCTCCGATATTCGCCATTGCATAATCTCCAACGATCGTACCGCCTGAGAGCTGCGTCGCACCGGAAGCAGAGTAAACAGGATTCACCACCGCAAATACGCGGAGATAATCAATATTCACAAGTGAAGTTGTGTTTGTTGTCGAGTAATAACGCACACGGATCGTATTTGAACCGTTCACAAAATTAGTGAGGGGCGTATTAATTGAACTCGTTGCGCTT
Source organism: Candidatus Paceibacterota bacterium (assembly GCA_035583355.1). Classification (NCBI taxonomy): domain Bacteria; kingdom Bacillati; phylum Minisyncoccota; species Minisyncoccota bacterium. The sequence continues at coordinate 22,454 of DATEZQ010000004.1, forward strand.
GCACCCCAGTATCCATTATAGACCTGCCAATCATATGCAGTTCCCGTGGTCGGTGCTATTGTCGCGTCATTTAAATTTAAATTTCTCCACCCTCCCCCAGTACACTGCGCGTCCGCCGCACCATTGACGCCAACTGAAGAAACCCAGTCACAAACCTGGACAAGCGTTGCAGGAGCAGTAGCATCGAGATCTAACTCAGTCTCGAAGATCAATTTATTCGCACCATTGAGCACAACATTACCCAGATCAAGATATGCATTATAACCACTTGCGGTAGAAGAAAAACCCCAATGCAAGTTATCATCCGCAACAGTACCCTTCCAATCACCCATATTTACACCCTCAGCAGTAGGGGCGGTAAGACCGAGAATAGGTGCTGCAGTACCCGTCACTAGCCCACCACCCGAGGGATCAAACTGATATGATGCACGAGCGATTTTCGTGGTCTTTGGGAATACGCCAGCTCTAGAAAAGAGCGGGATATAACCTGTAGCAAAAAGGACGCTCGCCACGATGAGTATGACTGCGAGACTTTTCTTGCCCGATATGATTATATGTTCATAAAGTCTTCCCATGATCTACTTCTATGGAAGCATACCTTCCATATCTTCAAAGATCGGAGTAGTCGCTCCATTCTCTAAGATAAATTTTTTCAAGCCGCTCGATTCATCACGAAATTCCACTGCGACCGATCCATCCTCATTCGGAGACGATGACTCAAATGAGTTGCTCGAAATATTATATTTCCATAATGCACCATCCTTCCCAAGCCAAAATATGTTCCCAAAATCGAAGAATATCTTCGAATCAGCACTCACCTGCTTGCGATCCGCAATAAATGACCAACGCTTCTCAGTATTACTATGTAGCCATAGCTCTACAATACGACTTTCATCGAACGCTGCAGTGGTCGTAGTTGCCTCGGCGAGCACCACAACATCTGAACTTGATGCAGAGGTAGTCGCAAAATTATAGATTGGAAGATCATTCAAAATCGGCCTACTCACAAGAACTGCGACTCCATCACTGTATGCTACCTCACGAAGATAGGTATCCCCTCGTAAGAGACTAGGTGCGGGATGAGGATCATCCCCAACCCTTTCGTACTCTACAGCGAGCCAGACTGCATCGAGGTAGATAATTGGCATCACCGCATCAAGCGTTGGTACACTCCGCACACCGATTTTGAGGTTTGACACATCTTCCCAGCCAACGATTTCATCAACAGGAATCTCAAATTCCTTGGTATCAAATTCATCATCCGCAACATAACCAAGGCTCTTCCAATTCATGTCATCAAAAGAATAGATGGCCTCAACAAGACCGTATGGTGTAGTCGATGCGATACTGGTACTAGTACTTGCACCAGAACTTGTTGCGAACCAAGATGCGTCTACAGTAGTCGTTGCAGGAGGTGGAATTTCTAAAGATGAAGTCGCAAGTGTTCCCGTTGCTTCTGTCTGTGTAACAGCAGGCTCCACAACGGCAACTGTATTACTTGCACTAAATACTTCCTCTGCAAATGCAGAATGTATGAAATAATTAATAAGAGATAACGGCTCCGAAGTAGCAGGAGCAGGTGGAGAAACAGGAGGAGGCGCATCTGTCGGAGATGACGACGATTCAGGTTCACTTGGGGTAATAGGCACAGCTGAAGCTTCAACTGTAGTAGGAGGAGTACTTGAAGCAGTAGAGTCACTCTCTGGAGGCGCTGAAGCGTCTACTACCTCACTCACTGTCGTCGAAGCTGCAATCTCTTGTGTACTTACTGGAGTCGTTGAAGAGGAAACATCCTGAGTACTCGTTGAAGTGATAGCGGTACTCGAAGCAACTGTAGACGTCGAGCCTTGTTCAATCAACTCACTTGCACTCACCCCGTCACTGCGTGGCGCAGATACAGTAGATTCAGGAGGAGTTATGCTTGTAGTGTCCGGAATACCACTCGCTGCTTCTTCAATTCGTGCTTCCTCTATCGCTCGAGCCTCGGATGGATATGTTGCCGCCCAAGAGAACTTGGCAAACACACGCTTTGGCGCAGTATTCACACTCACCTCGCCATGAAAATCCCCACAACTGATCTGTGACTGCTGCCCATTGCGAAGAATCGCAGAATTTTGTTCGTTAAATTGTGCAACCTGAGGCCCAAGTACGTCAGGAGAACCTGTTGCATACTCAGCATGCTCCCAGCCACCTTCACAATGAGAGGCATATAGGTTATATGTATCAGCATGCGCAGAATTAGGGTGCCGAAAAACAGACACGCCAATAATAGAGAGGATTAATATTACCGAAAGAAAGGTTCTCAAGGAAACCCGTTGCATATTTCGATTATAGCAAGTTTGTTGCAAATGTGACAGAACTACACTATCAAAATCTATCAAAAAAGTAGCCCAGTTTGGCTACTTTTCCACGCTCGAATCATTTTTCTTTGGTGGCCCCCACTGCCAACGCGGCCTTTCTCCTTTCTTGTATGCAATAACAAGCAGAAGAACGGTCAGTACCAAAATCGGTAATGCAAATGTTAGGACATTTGTGCCAGAATCGGGATTCCCTGGGATATCTTTTTCACTAAGCGATACTATTCCTAGTACGAGCACAAGATAAAGAGCAATAACGCTCCACCCCTGCCAGCGGACTGGAGTCCAACCCCAGCCATAGAGTTTTGCCTTAAACCAATAATTATTTGGATTATCATGGAGATAATCTGAATGTGCTTTGAAATACTCCTTCAGGTTCATATATAAATAGTATACACCCAATAAAAAATGAGGCGATGCCTCATTTCTTTATGCAAATCCTGGAAAGAAATCAACAATGATGCGCTTTGCGATGACACCCATCTGCTTGAGTGTCTGTTCAAATACATTCACCATTCCGTGTGGACCTGAAATATAATACGTTCGATCTTTATAGTCGGGAACATACTTCGTGATCATTGCGGCATCACAAGGTCCACACTCGGCCCATGCATTACCCTCAGCTGCACCTGGATCGGTGAGTACGATGACCACACGGATGCCAAGTTTATACTTCGCCTCCTCAAGAACATCTTTATATGCGACTTCATCTGCAACCTTGTTCAGGTAGAAGACAACGATATCGCGCTGTTCATTCATATCAACGAGATACTTGAGCATGCTGCGGAACGGTGTGATGCCGATACCCCCCGCGATGAAGACGAGTTTCTCACTCTTGTCTTTAGGGAGCACGAAGTCTCCAGCCACCTGAGATGCAGTCATCATGTCTCCTTCTTTCATAAGCAGTAATGCTTTCTTGTATGTACTTCCCGACTCGAAACTCTTGATACCCAAGAGGAAATCTTTTTCTGTCGGCGAAGATGCGATTGTGAAATAGCGACGACTCCCACGCGTATCACTCCCCTCATGTGGGAGCGTCCACTCCATATACTGGCCTGGCACAAACTTCGGAGTCACATCAGGACTGAATATAAGTTCAAATGTATGCTGCGCGAGTTCCTTCGTCGCCTTGAGTGAAAGCATCACACGATCACGCGCAGTAATACTGAATGCGAAGATATTTCCCAGCACGAGCGCGAGTTCTGGTGTTCCATAGATACCGAAGAGGTGCGCTGCGGGAACTGCGAGACTTCCAACAAGGGCACCATAGAACACGCGCGGTATCTTCCTCGTCGGCGCAGTAAGCGGCTCAGTGAGCATAACAAAACCAAGAAAGAAAATGGGTGAGCGCAATATAACATTCACAAATGTCGTAAGGATATTCCCCCCACTGATGACAATGTGAAGAATAGAGAAAAATGTAAATGCACCGAAAAAGGCATAGAGCATATCCGCTCTACGCAATTTACGAACGATCAAGAGACCTCCAAAAAATACAAACGGAAAAAGCATGGGTGTTCCAGCGACCCACCAATCAGTAATATGACCTGCCGCAAACGACATGATGACTGCAGCAATCGCCACGGGATTGAACACATGCTGCTTTCGATAAGCGAAAATATACTTTGAGGCCATCGCAATCACTGCAGACCAAAAATACATCCCGAACATCACTCCTGGTGACCCTGGAGTAATAAGTAATGTCAAAATCAACGCAGTGATATAGACGGACTCGACATTCGTCGGTGCACTGAATACTCTTGAAAAGATTGCATTCGTGAGCCATGACACCGCAGTGATGAATGCAGCCTCCGCTAGTAGATAGATGGGGTTATAATCGATTACCTTGAATATACTAAGGAGCAACGCGACAGCGAAAAGCCCGAGAAGATAATAGAGCACAACCCGATACATCGTGAATCGGTTGAGCACAGTATCGATATATTTCATTAAAAAATTCATTAGATTATGTATTTAGCAAATCCAGTAGTCATCATCGCCATTCCATTACTACCGACGAGATATCCTTCGACACCATCGATATATTCGAGAAAATATATCCCCTCCTCACCCATGGCATAGCATGCGGTCGCAAGACGATCAGCCTCATAAACATTCGGACCAATGACCGTAAGGCCGACGATTTTTTCTATCTTGTCCGTCCAGTTCTTTGGATTATAGATATGATTACCTCGCTGATAGATTCCCGATGTTGCGATACCCTTATCGGTGATTGCAACTCGTTTAATAATCTCGGCAAGATTGAATGGGTTCTGTATTCCAATCACCCAATCAGTACCGTCCCCATTATGACCCGATACTTCCATGTCTCCCGCAATCTCAACGCAGTAATTCTTATATCCCCGCTTCTTGAGTATCTGGGCGCCACGGTGCACCGCGAGACCCTTCACAAGACCCGATGGATTATAAGTTCCATCGGGCTGCTTGATATCGAAAAATCCATCAGTCTCTTCTTTGGTCTTCGCGCAAAGCGCAAAGACCTCGATCATCTCACTTGTCGCATCTTTCAATTTCAGCTCCCCCCTATTAATCGCTGAGAGTTGACTTGTTGGTTTGAAATAACTGAACGTATCATCAATATGTTTGAAATAATCAAAGACCGCTTCAATGTCTTTAACATCTGCGTTTGCATCAACTATTTCAACAATGCAAGGCATCGTCATGTAGGTACGTTCGAATTTCATATGTTAGGCTTTTGCCTGAGCGAGTGCTGATGCAAGAGAATCCACGAAGCCCCCACTCGTCGCTGACGCACCAGAAACTCGGTCGACTTGTGCATCTTGCGCAACAATCGCTTCTTGCGTAAGGATAGGTCGGGCGCGTGCGCTCTTGCCTGCTGATGTCGGATTATCATTTGGATAACTGAGCCATACGACATCGACAAGTTTCCCATTCTTCACGACTGCGCGCACTTGTACAAGTCCATAATAGACGTCAGCAATGTCTCCATCATAAGACCCATCTCTAAACTTCCCAGCAATCGCAGGTGTGGGGGTCGGAGTTGCGGGAACCGGAGCGGGTTTTGGTGTCTTCCCTTCGGGAGCGACCGTGGATTTCGGTGCGGTTACCGGTACCTGCGCAACGGGGGTTGGCTGCACAAAATCTCCTACGCTTACGGGCTTCCCGGGCTCCATATCATCCGCATTCGGAACGAGCACCGTATCAATAGGTGGTAATACAGAATTTGATTGCCTTTCGTATAATGCAAACCCTGCGAAAGAAAGAATCGTGAATATTGAAAGTAGGTATTTTTTCATGAAAACAAAAGGGTATTAATTTAATCATCATCCTCCCACTCATCATCGTCATCATCACGTGAAATATTTGCTCGCTGCGGTAATAGCTTCGGCACATATTTCGTCGTCGTTGACTGAATGGTTGTCGGTGCAGGAGTTTCGGGCGTTTGAGAAATACCAGTTGGACTTTGCACATTTAATATTGTGCCTTTTTGGCCTTTCTCCGCAGGAAGTATATCAGCATGCTCACCCTGAGCGCTTCCCGATAAAGGTAATGCTCCGTAGAGAATGGAAAGGGATGAGTTTTGCTTAAGATTATCACTCAATGTCTTTGCGACAGATCGAGCATCCTTAAAATCACTTGTGTTATTCAGCGCAAGAATTGCAGCATTTACCTTACTAATCTCACTTTCAAAAGCAGACTTCGTAAACTCTTGCGTCTTACCATCGAGCTTTCCCAGACTTTTCAGTTGTTCAATTTCGCGCAGGCGCTCAAGTGCATGGCTAACGTATACGGCACTTTCTGCTTTTGGACCGAATGCAAGTGCTTCCTCGACGGGTTCAGTTACGGAAGTTTTCACACTATAAAGAGCGTCTCCTGGAAGCGCGCTTTTCGATGCATATCCGACACCACCAGTAAGCGCGAGAATGATAAGTACAATGATTGGCATATTATAGAAAGATGACCCAAAATAGGTCTACCTTATTATACTATGACAAATAGATGAAGAATTTGTGACATTACTAAATGGATAGATTGCAAATTTTTAATTTTCTCCCTATATATACTGCTCTCTAAGAAATTGACATTCATTGCAATCGTGTTACAGTTTTTCAGCTCCCTACCTCCCCTTACTCCAACAACTCTCAAAAAGTAGCGTCTATGCGGGCGTCATCACTCTTGTCATCGTTGTTATCTTCGCTGCCCTGAGCTACTCCATCGGCCAGTGCAACCACTCGTAGAAATAGTATCCGTGTCGCTTCCGTCATCATCTCCTGTTTTTCGGCGTGCTCGAAGTTCAAGATGGTTTCGCTTTCGGTATTTTCCTCAGCACCTTCAAGCGGAAGGCGGCACGAACAAAACGACCCCTCATGGGGTCGTTTTTCTAAAGTTACTATTGCGGCTGCGCACAATGACTACAGCGCTTCGCTCCGAGAGGAATCTCACTCAGACACTCAGTACACTTCTTTGTCGTCGGGTCTGCAGGTGCATCTTTACGCGTACGCATGATGAGATGATTCATCGGCCTTACCACGAAGAAAAATACCGCAGAAGCGACCAAGAGGAATGAAACGAGCGCATTCAGAAAGTGCCCAACTGCAAATTTGCTTCCATTGATCGTGAACGCGAGCCCAGAAAAGTCAGGCACCTTTGCGATGGCCGCAATGAGCGGCGTCAGAATATCAGCGACCAGTGCAGTCACTATCGTACCAAATGCAGCACCAACTACGACACCAACTGCAAGATCGACAACGTTCCCGCGAAGGAGAAACTGTTTGAATTCTTTAAGCATATGGTTATAGAGTATTCCCCCTTATATCCTTTTGCAAGTGTGCAGCATGCTCGTCCCACGGAATGAACTTCAACGATACCGAGTTCACACAGTGACGCACATTCTTCGGAGTCATCTGCTCATTGATAAATACATGTCCGAGATGTGCTCCACATTTTGCACAAACGATTTCCGTGCGCTCGCCATCAGGGTCAGGATTATGAATCACTGCACCTGGTATTTCCGCATCGAATGCAGGCCAACCACATCCCGCTTCGAATTTATCTTCGGAACGATAAAGTGGTGTCTCGCACTGACGACAAACATATGTGCCACCTTCAAAGAATTTGTCATATTTTCCTGTAAACGGAGACTCCGTCCCCTTCTCGATGATCACATGACGCTCTTCTGGTGTGAGCGGATTGAGTTTCATTTCCATATTTAGAGATAACTTTCAAAGCGAATAAAATGACAAGTGTAACCATCAGGATTCTTCTGCAAATAATCCTGGTGGTAGTCTTCAGCGACGTAGAACTTCGTGAATGGTTCAAGAGTCGTCACGACGGGATCCTTCCATCGACCTGACTTATTTACAAGCATAATGAAATCTTCTGCTTCCTTCTTCTCTGCATCATCCGCATAGAATATAGCCGAGCGATATGATGTCCCCACATCACCTCCCTGCCGATTCAGTGTTGTTGGGTCGTGAATCTGAAAGAAGAAATCGAGTAGCTGTTTATACGAGGTCTTTGTATCATCATAGGAAATACGCACCGCCTCAGCATGGCCTGTATGCTTCTCATAGGTCGGATCGATCTCGGAGCCACCAGTATAACCAACCTCAGTACCCACAACACCCTCACGCTTGCGAATAAGTTCTTCCATGCCCCAAAAGCATCCTCCCGAAAATACAGCTTGCTTTATCATATATAAAGTATAGCATTGGAAATGGTCTAATAACAAAAAAGATGAGGAATAACAACACCTTTCCTATTGCGTATTTCAATATTGCGTGTTATAGTATCCCCCGAACAACAAGATAACCTTGTTTGCTCTTTCCCCAATAAGGAGTCCCTAGTGGAAAACAAAGTTCGCGCCCTCGAACTCGCAAAAAAGATGGATTTCCAGCGTATTCAAAAATTCGCAGAAAACCAGCAGACCCCATGCCTCATCATCGATCTCAAGCGCATCAATGAAGCCTACGACCGGCTCGTGAGCTCCATGCCCGGCACTCGGATCTTCTACGCCATCAAGGCGTGCCCGATGGACGAAGTGATCACCACGATTTACGGGCGCGGCTCGAACTTCGATGTCGCCTCTCGGCCCGAGATCGAGCAACTGCTCCGTCTCGGCATCCCCGGCAGCCGAATCAGCTACGGCAATCCGATCAAGACGCGTGAGGAAATCACGTTTGCCTTCGAGAGCGGCGTCAAGCTTTACACCTGCGACTCCTACGAGGACCTCATGGATATGGCCGAGTGTGCTCCTGGCGCGCTCATCAACTTCCGGATCCTCCTCGATGGCGAAGGTGCCGACTGGCCCCTCTCACGTAAGTTCGGTTGCCACCCCGGCATGGCCTTCCGCCTCGCGATCAAAGCGAGGGAGCTCGGCCTCGTGCCGTACGGCATTGCATTCCATGTCGGCTCACAGCAACGCGATATCGGCCAGTGGGATACGGCGCTCACTCAAGTGAAAAGCCTGTTTGACGCGCTCGCGAAGGAGCAGGACATCCACCTCAAGTGCATCAACATCGGTGGCGGATTCCCTGCCCAGTACCTGAAGCCCACGCACTCGCAAGAGAAGTATGGCTCGTCCGTCATGGACTACCTGCGCGATGACTTCAACATCGAAGACCTCGACATCATCGTCGAGCCTGGCCGCTCGCTCGCAGGCGATGCGGGTGTCATCTGCACCAAAGTCAAACGCGTCAGCAAGAAGTCCGTCAACGACGACGTCCGCTGGCTCTTCCTCGACATCGGCCGCTTCGGTGGACTCGCAGAGACGGAGGGCGAAGCTATTCGCTACCCGATTCACTATCCCGACTACGCACACGAAAGTGGTGAAGACTGGGATGATGTGATTATCGCAGGCCCGACCTGCGATTCCGCGGACATCATGTACCAGAAGGAGCTCTACGCAGCGCCTGCCGGCCTCAAGCAAGGAGACTTCGTCTACCTGCTCTCAACCGGCGCGTACACCTCAAGCTACAGTGCGGTGTGCTTTAACGGCTTTCCGCCACTTACCACTAAGGTCCTCGCGGACTAATAGAATAAAATCCCCGCAGCTTCGGCTGCGGGTTTTCTTTTTTGTGCAAAGTAAAATGGGGTCAGACCCCATTTTATAATATGATGAACCAGAAGAGTATGGCAGCGACGATGCGATACACGCCGAATGAAATAAACGTATGCTTCTGTATATAACTGAGCAAGAACTTAATGCTGAAATATGCGACAACAAATGAGGTAACGAAGCCGATGGCGAGTGTACCGAATTGATTCGACGAGAAGGCTGATGCATTTTTAAGGAGATCGAGCCCTGTTGCGGCAAGCATCGTCGGCACTGCGAGGAGGAATGAAAATTCGACTATCGTTGTGCGCTTGAGCCCGAGTAGGAGTCCACCCACAACAGTGGCAGCCGAACGAGATACTCCTGGTACAATCGCGAGCGTCTGGAAGAGTCCTATAGAAAATGCTTGCTTATACGAAATCGATTCGATATCCACAGTCGCACCTTCCGGCTCTTTATGCCAAAGTTCAAAAGCGATGAGTGCGATACCGCCAATAAGGAGGGCAGCGAGTACAACATAATGATTGCCAAGCAAATATCCTTTGATGACCTTGTAGAGTGTCAGGCCAATGATACCTGTCGGAATGAAGGCCACGACAAGCTTCTTAATGACAGCAATATTCCAGAGCTTATGCCAGTAGATTGCGACGACGGACAAGATTGCTCCGAGCTGAATGATGATATCGAAACTCTTTTGGAATTCGGTCGCAGGAATCTTAAGCAGCTCCCCCGCGAGGAGCAGATGCCCTGTAGAAGAGATTGGTAAGAATTCAGTGATACCCTCGACGATTCCAAGTATGAGTGCATGCAATGTAACCATATTCTGCATTGTAGCATGCACCCAAAAAGAATAAAAATTCCAGAGCATCGGCCCTCAAAAACATGAACTTCTGATATAATTGTGCAATATGAATAATCTGCTTATATATTTCATTACAGGAGGTCTTTTTACGACACTCATTATTGCTCTTGAGGAAAGTGGCTCGCGCACACTCTCTGGCTTCATGGCTTTAATTCCTGTATTCACCCTTGTCTCATACATCTTTATAGGACCATCACAGGGTGGTTTTGCAGTCAGTCAACATGCAAAATTTGTGCTCTTTGGCACTTTTGCAGCGTGGGTGCCCTATATGATCGCAGTTATATATCTTGCGCCAAAACTAGGAGCACTAAAAGCAACCGTAGTGGGAATGTTGTTATTCTTTGTTCTCGCAGGTATTTACATCTATTTTATTAATCGATTTGGATTCTTTCAATAAAAAACGGGACTGAACCCCGTTTTTATTTATAGCTATACCACAACAATCTCCATCTCACATTGCACTACATACCAACTGGCGCATCATGGAGCTTGTGATAGCTCACATACGATGCGACGAGGAGTCCGAGGAAAATAAGTGGGAAGAATGCACCGAAGCCGAGACCATCGACCACTGCAATACTGACCGATGCGGAGATGAAGTCGATACCGAATCCCGCATATGCCCATTCCTTCACCCTCCCCGGAACCTGCGGAATGATGAGTGCGAGCGTGCCCAGCACCTTAAAGACGCCGATAAGCGTCACGAAGTAAACCGGATAGCCAAGATGTGTTACGCCATCAATCGCCATCTGCGTTTGCGAAGTGAGTGCGGTCATCACCCCCTCGAAGAGGAAGATAATACTTGTAGTGGTCCAGAATATAATTTTGAATTTTTTCATACTATCAAATTATAGCAGATAAAAAGCCCCCGAGTGGGGGCTTTTTCTATCGATCAGGACGGTCGAGATTGTCGAGGCGGATTGCTTCGAGGAGGATGAACAATGCGTTACGTGTACGCAGTGAGTGCCCACCACCTTCATAGCTGCGGAAGCGGAGCGAGGGTGAGACCTCTTCTTCATCACCCGTGATGGAGATGACCATATCTGCATTCGGAAGAAAGTGCACATGGAGTTCCCCCTGCCCTGTGCCACCGTGTTCATCATGCAGGCGATGCACAGTGCGCTCACCGCTGAGTTCGAGCATGCCGAATTCCGAGTCGAGCAGTGCCCTGATGGTGTCTGGGATCTTACTGAGAGGAATTGTTTTCCGTGCCCGCATGGGTGCTCCTCATGAATGATCTGGGGTGATACTACAGGAAATGAGCAAGCAAGCAAGTACTATATTTTTTATAGTATACTTAAACCATGCGCCTTCTCCTTTCTTCCCTCATCATCTCCCTTGTCGGGGTCTTTGTGATCGATTACTTTTCCCACCTCATATTCTCTGACCCCATGGAGACCCTCGGGTACTTCTGGGTGAAAGCTGGAGCATTCTTCTTGTTCTCGCTCGCATTCCTCAAATACATAAATCTCTCCACGCATGAGCTACACAAGGTGATGATTGGTGGCATAGTGATTGCCTCCCTCTGGGGCATGTATTACAACGTCTTCCCTCTACTCTTTGAATATTATCCTTATGGCATCGCACTGAATGGCCTTTCTTTCCTTGGGATGGGAATCTTTGGTACTGGCGTCGCCTTTGGTATTGTGCACACTCTCGCTTTCACTCTCGGATACTATACAAATCGTAGTATAATATCTTTATTACCCCTAACATAACATTTTCCATGAATACAAAAAATATCACCTGGATTGTCGTCATACTCATCGTTGTCGTGCTTGGACTCTATTGGTATATGCCTTCATCAAGCACCTACCAAAGCGGGGCGCCAGCAGAGAACAATACTCCAACTGACAACGAACCAGCCACCATCAACAGCACTGAGGTCAGCATCGTCGATTACAAGTTCGAGCCAAGCCCACTCACCATTAAGGCAGGAACAAAAGTTACTTGGACAAACAATGATACCGTACCTCATACAGTAACTTCGGACGCAGGAACTGTACTCAACTCCCCCCGCCTTGCGCCAGGAGAAAAGTTTAGCTATACCTTTTCTGCAGCTGGTAGCTATGACTACCACTGCACCGTCCATCCGATGATGAAAGGAGGAGTTGTTGTGCAATAAAAATCCCCCGCTTCGCAACGCGAAGCGGGGTTTTATTATTTGAGCATCTTGAGCGCATTCATAAGATAGGTGCTCGCCATCCCCCAGTCGATAGGGTCGAGCGCATTCCCGCTCGGGCGGAGCCTTCCTTGCGCGTCGATGGAAAGATCAGGGAATTCTTCGATGAGTGGCTGAACGAGGTCCATTGTGTCGGGACCAAGCCCGCCCGCAGCACCGATACCGAGCTCAGGGAATGCATCGCGGATCGCACGTGCATACGGAAGGAGTCCTTTGGCATCCATACCGAGACCCTTCCCCATGCTCTTATCCAAGAGGACGCGATGGATGATGCCTTCGTAGCACCCGAGACGTTCCACGACTTTGCGTGGATCGTTGTCACACACCTCAATGGCATTCTTCCCGACCTGGAGAATGATCTCCGGTTGCATGGCGGCGACTTGCGCCGCGCGGAAGATCTGGCGCGGGGTCGGCCAGATCATGTCGAGCTGAACCGCACTCAGGCGATTACCGCCGAAGCACATTGCGAGGGCGAGATGCTGATAGAAGTCATCGCTGTGGTCGTAGTCCGCGTAGTGCAGACAATTGTACGAATCGAGCGACCGGAAGATCTCCACGACCTGCTCCCTGTGCGGAAAGGCCTTGCTCCACTTGGTCTCGATGTCGTTCAGCGTCTTGTAGCTCATCATCACGCCAACATGGAGTTGGCGCCCTGAGCCTTCCTGCTTGCTTCCTGCGAAGACCGCTTCCATGGCCTCGACTTGTGCGAAGTTCATGAAATCGGTAATACCAATATAGGGACGCAGTGCACTCATGGGACACTCCTTTCGTGTCTACATCTTATCGCATACTACCCGAAAATATCAGGCATGCAAGAAAAAGCCCACATGGGCTTTTCATTACATCGGGAGTGGCTTGATGATACTTGCACGATTGCCTTCAGTATCAGTGAAAGAAACGTAGGTGCCTGTACCAGGAATGTCAACGGGATGACCGATGATCTTCCCTCCCGCCATCTCGATGTTCTTCATCGCTTCAGCAATATCATCAACCGCAATGACCACCGAAGGGAATGGATTGTCGCCGGTCTTCTGATACAGCCCACCATTGATCATGCCGGGCTTCTTTGGCATCTTCGTCACCTCATCCCGTTCACCCGTTTCGACGACGACATAATTCCCCATCTCTGGACCCAAAATGTTTGGCTTCCATCCGAAGGTCTTCGAATAAAACTCAACCATGCGCCCCTGATCTTCATAGGGCATTTCAAAATGCACGACTGGATTCATATAAGTGATGATTAGTGATATATGAAATTATAGCATCAAAAAAGAGTAACTTAAGCTACTCATTTTTGATACTAAAAGGTCAACAAATAATCAACCAATTTGGGCACCCAGAATTTCTGAGTGAGGAGCAACGCAATACCTATGACGATAAGTATAAGGAGGATAATTCGGAGGCGCTTTATTACAGGACTCGCATTGTCTTCCATACATTCGATACATGTTTTGAGCATACACAAATTATACCACTTACCCGAACACTGAATTTGCGAGCAATGCATCAATAGCCTCCGTCGCCTGTCGCATACGTTCATCATGCGTGCCGCACACGACGATATACTTGCGATTCGATTCCTTGAGTGCCTCTTCGAACCACTGATGCATCTCGTGACGAATATGCTCTCCATCACGGGTACCATCCTGCACAAAAGGAATCTCATCTCCCGTAAGTATATAGAGGTCAGCGACGCGCTTATCTGCCACTCGAACAACTTCAGGAGAGAGCTCCCCCATATAGCGCTTATGCCAAATACTTGTCGCGAAGGCATCGGTATCACAGATGAGCACCTCGCGCGCATGACGTGCCTGTTCCACTTCACGGCGCTCTTGCTCAGAAGCGATATGAATGAATTCATTCGTACTCCACTGATGCGTTGCGAGGTCTGGCTTCTTATCACAATAGCTACGTCCGTACTCGGGCACCCATGCAGTCTGATAGTGCCCTGCGAGTGCCTCGGCGAGGGTGGTCGTCCCTGTCGACTCCGCACCGAGTACCACGACGCGCTTTGCGAAATATGCACGCACTGGCGGTGCCAAGAGATCCCAGCTCGCAAAGACATCTGCACGCACACGCGTCCCAGAGATAGGCACATGGTCACGCTGTTTATTGACCAGGAAATGCTGCGAACCCATCGCGCGTGCATAGGGCTCACCGTAGTCCTCTGAGGTAAAAACGATATCTGGAGCCTTCCCCAAGACACGCAAAGTGTACTTCGCCCAGCCTGCGGTATCATCATCGCTGAGTGTGTCCGGCACGAGGCGTACCTCAACATCAGGATAGAGCTCCTTGATCCAATCGGCGCGCACGTTGCCGAGCACTTCCTGGTCAGCCTTCTCACACACCCACACAATCAATTTGTCACAACGTGCGCGTGCCACATCGAGAAGATACATATGCCCCAAATGAAATGGGTAGAATTTTCCAATGACAAATCCAGTAATCATATTATTCCTTTTGCGCAGCGCGCTTTATTTTTAGCCATGTAAAGAGGCCATGGGTCGCGATTGCAAGGAAGAGTACATAGAGCAGTGCTACAAGATGTACGCCCTTTACCCAGTAGAGCCAAATACCGATGATGTCCACGAAGATCCAAAGATACCAATTCTCGATTTGCTTGCGCACCATGAAGATCGTTGCGACAAGACTGAGCACTGTTGTGAATGCATCGAGCATCGCATACGACGCAGCTTCAGGGAAATATGCAGGATACCAAAGATGGAGATGCGTTGTGAGGTAGGTAAGAACAACGGTGCCTCCGGTAATAATCGCGCCCCACATGAGATATGCACTTCTCTTGAGTGTGTTGACCGGAAGTTCCACTCCATCCCTCCTCCCTTTCGTCCAAACGTACCATCCCCAGAATCCGGTAACGAAATAGTAGAACTGTTCAAGTAAGTCCGAGTACAAGCGGATTTGCCAGTAGAGCGCAGCAAAGAGCACTACTCCAATAATACCGATTGGCCAATTAAGAATTTTATTCTTTGCAACAAGCCACACGCACCAGATATTAAAGAGTGTACCGAAAAACTCTACGTAGCTCATCGGGTAACCCAGCACAGTGAAAAAGATGTGATTGATATCGAGGAATGAATACATATATGTGTAATTATGTAGTGCCAATAAAGCGTGCATATGACTTCGAGCAGACCCCACCCCATTGCCTGCTTCGCGTCATATATAGTGTATATATCACACTATATATAATTATGCAAGCCTATGTTTTTCATGCTTTCTTAGGGGTCAGCAAAAAAGGTTACCCATACCATGCTATAATCGATAAATGCAACGTACTAAGGGTTTTACACTCATCGAACTACTTGTGGTCATCGCAATCATCGCGCTACTTTCGAGCGTCGCCCTTGCCACCCTTACCTCTGTACGAGTAAAAGCGCGCGACTCCAAACGTGTCGAAGAAGCCCGCCAGATTGTGCATGCGATGTCGCTTTTTGCATCTGAGGCTGGGAGTGGTCTTCCTCCCCAAGCTACAGCGAATTATTCCAATGCATCATCTTCTTCTCCTTACTGCGGAAGCAATAACACAGCGTGCTGGACGGACCTCTACGCACAGCTATCACCCTACTTCCCAAGAATGCCGAAAGACTCCGCAAACAGCTACCCTTACGTGTACTACTATAGGCCATTAGGATACAATTCATGCAATGCGGACAAGCTCCCTGTCGTCGTCTTCATTACTGAGTCCAACGAGTACCCTTCACTCAACAACTTCTCCTTCAATACAGGCACAGCAACAGTGACCGCATATTGCCTTATTGTTCCATAAATAAAAAAACTTCAAGTGGTGCTTGAAGTTTTTTATTTTAAACCGTGTGCCAAGAAACACTGCTTATATTGCTGATCCATACCCATCACATGCCCTATGAGCCAGTTCTCAAGAAAATCCACAAGATCATATGCGAAAACGCGCGGATTACCCCTATCCCCCTCCTGGAACTCTCTCGCTTTCTGATTGAAGACTTCATGTGCTGCCTCGTGTGCAGCAGTACCCTCGTAATTGAATAAATGAAAATACTTTTCCTCAGTGGCGAAGTGTAATGTTTTAAAAGCAAGCAAATCTTCCGTGATGCGAATGATGTCCTCCTCCTTTGTATCAAGAGAATCAATTACCCCAATCAATTCATTGATAATACCAAAGAGATGCTTGTGCTGCTCATCGATCTCCTCGGTAATGCTATATTTGTCGTCCCAGATGAGTATGGCATTTTTTGTAGCGTTCATATATAGTTATTATACTCCTTGTAATCAAGATGTGAATGACGAGGATCAATAGTGAATATTTTTTGTTACCATATAACCATGACTCAACATAAAGTATCTGCCGGCACAGTACACAACGTACCAAAAGACATGCAGGAACTCATCACTTCCTTGCCGAAGGTCCATGGCATGTGGGAAGATATTACACCACTTGCACGCAATGAGTGGATCTGCTGGATTACCTCCGCAAAGCAACAAGAAACTCGCGAACGCAGAATGCGTATCATGAGTGAAAATTTGCTTGCAGGGAAAAGACGACCGTGTTGCTGGGCAGGATGTGGACATCGATAGCATATACAAAGCACCCTCGGGGTGCTTTTACGCTAGCGAAGACCGCATCAGGTGTCCGCTTATTTCCTCGCATCGAGTGATGCAAATGCTGAGGGGTTGAATCCCTTTATGATAAGCCATATGCCGAGCAATAACTCGAACAGTGCGACCGGTACAGCAAACAATCCCGTAGAGGCAGCGTGCTGATCTACGACGCCAAAGAGGGTCGCTAGATAACCCACAACAAGTATCGGGGCACCGATGATTCCAATCGAGGAGAGTAAACGCGGTACAAGTCGTGACTGATAGAGCAAAACTCCAAGCAGAAGATCATTCACTGCAGGTAAAAAGCTTTGCCCGAGGAGAAAAATTCGATCATAGAGCACCGCAAGCATATGGCTTATCGAGAGTGACTCTGCGCCCGCACCTGACTCACGCAAAGAGATGATCGCAAGGATGAATGCGACGCCAAGAAATATCGTGCCCGCCTCGAGAATGCGTGAAGCAACAAGCCCGAGTGCATATACTTGATTCTGTTTCTTGAGGAGTGGATACAGCACCACTGCAGTACCGATACAGGTGAGCGCAACGATAATCTCAAGTAGTCCGCCAATCGTTCCACCAATACTCTGACTTGCCCCAAGCATATATTCAGCACTTTTGACTGGACCATACAAAGCAAGCGTCGGTATTGAAACAAATGTAAGTAAATACAATACGCCTGCGGACAAAGAGATTTTCCTTGATGTCCACAAGGAGGCCTCTGGAACACCCCCTACCGGCTCAATGTTTGTTATTTCTACCATTACTGTATAGTAACATATCCCAATGATGCGCTCTACGAATCCCTCCTGAGGCTCCTTTACCGCATAGTTCTATATGCTATCCTGAGGGCATGGAGCAAACACAGTCCCAAAGGGGTAATGACGATACGATTCTCTTTCATATCCATCGCTACCCCAATATCTTTTCAGAATTCGACGCTCGGCCGTTTTCGAGGCGTAGTCTCTCGAGTGACTTCCTCGAAGAGTTACATAGGCAAATTCATGCACACGAAAATCCTATCTCAGGATTCACTTTCGTCCTCCCTCCCGAGAAGCGCGATGCGGAATCAGAAGTGATCATCAAAGAGCGACTCACTGCCTATTTGCGCAAACACATCAGCCAAGTGCGCACTGCGAAACGTGCCGCAATGAGGCATAGTGCAGCAATGCTCCTTTCGGGAGCAGTACTCATGTCGCTCACGACATATATCATATCGCTTGAATCTGCATCCCACTTCCCCTACACCATTATCAGGGCTCTCATCGAACCCGCATCATGGTTCCTCCTCTGGGAAGGAATCAATCGTTACACCTCACGCATGAATGAGCTCAAGCTCGATATTGCGCTCAGGGAGAAGATCGCTGAGAGCTATGCAAATATTCAGTTCGTTTCGGAGGAGAGATAGGAGAATGTGGAATGCAAAAGACCTCTTGCGAGGTCTTTTTTGTTTTACTTCAATGGAAGGATTCGGCAAAGATTCACTATTTTGAAGAAATAGTTCCATATATGCACTGGGCAAAATAAAAAACTTCTTCGGCCGCCCGAAGAAGCTATTTCAATTTATCAAAGCGATGCATTTCTACTGCACCTCTTATACTCGTTACAACCGTAATATATTTTGATATCTGAGGATCACTCGGTGCGTGCAAGGAGTAAATAGGCACATCAGAAGCTACCGCAACTCCAATTTCCATTGCGACAGAGCTTCCTATGTATCCGTCTGGGCATACGAGCCACAGGAAATTCGATGCGCGAATACAACGATTATGCCTATCTTGCACACTCTTGATAGAAGAGTGAGGAAAGAGCATGTCTCCCTCAAGAAGAAGAAAATTCTTGCTCAGCATACTGTGTGGGTTCGGCTTCTTCGGCGACAAGACGCGCGCGCCGAAATTTTGCAACTCTTCCATTGCCAAAGCGGTTTCTTTCAAAAATCTATTGAAACTAGAGCTTACTACAACAAGCGGAGAATTATAAATTTGAATACTGGGAAGTATAATCGGGCTCATCGCAACCTCCTCTCTTTTCTCTGCATAAAGACTAGAGGAATAGGAAGGAAAAGTAAAGATGGCAGCAGGAATCGCCCCTTCGTCACATCAGTATGTTGTTTCGCAGGCTCACAACATACTGTGTGCGAGTAGGGCTAGGGATCGGCGTCGACCGCTTCGGTCGGAACCTCAGCGGCCGGCTTCGCGGCCTCCGCCCTTCGAATCCTGCGCCGGAGGAAAACAAAAATCCATGAAGCTTCGCTTCATGGATTAATGTTTTCTGCTCCGGCGGCAGGATTCGAACCTGCGACCAATACGTTACTCATGTTCACTGCTTTCGTAGTGGGAGGACTATATCATCACCCTTCTTTCGAGTGGGGTGCGAGGCGCTTCCCGTCCTAGATAAATCTAAGATAGTACTCCTTGCGGATAGTCTCTGAACCTTCGATGTGATTACTCACAAAGCTTGGCTGCTGATCGCCCTCGTCTTTCTCGTTAGGGTTTCCAGCAATTCACCTCGTTATTCACCATTTCATTACTGAGATGGGCTGCGTTTAACGCCACAGCGTACTGCTCTACCGCTGAGCTACACCGGAATACACATAAAACACTCATTCCAAAAGAGGAATGTGTTCAGAGAATACCAAAAAATGCTCATATTTGCAAGTCCTATTCTCCGGTCCCAAACTGAGCATTTTCGGCATGTAATTCCCTATGGCAATTCGCGCAAAGTAGGATACATTTATCAGCCTCAGCCCTTAATTTATCCCATGATCGCGTAATACCACCTACTCCGAAACCGAAGTCTTTCTTTGACTCATCGAGGTGGTGCAGATCAAAGACTGCGGGACATGACGAATACCCACAGCGCGAACACTTCCCTCCCTTATACTGGATAAGCATGAGCTTCAGTTTTCTTCGTCTCTCTGACACGGCGCGCTTTAGATACTCACGCCTGTCCGCATACGTACGCTTCTCTTTTTTAGTGACTGGCATACTATACTAAGTATACCATTATCCGTGAAACGAGGCATTGCTTTTTCCCAAATCTATTGTAGTTTCAAAGTAGATACTGTATTACTCTACAAGGAGAAAGCCCACATGGGTAAAGTTCCCGCTCGTGACCTCATTCTCGTCCGCCACCTGCCTTCGGTCGCCAACAAGGCGATCCATGAGATCATCCAAGAGCACGCGTTCCACATGAGTGAGCTACTCAGGCGCGTCCCCCATCCGCAATACCGTCTGACCCAAGAGGGTGCGGACAAGGGTGTTGAAATCGGAGAATTCCTCCGTAGCGAATTTCCCAAAATCGACTGGTGCTACAGCTCCGACATGGATCGCGCCATCGAAACCGCACTCATTTTCACCCCTCGCGGCGCATACTACGAACCTGAAGATCGATATCTAGGATTCCAGATCACAGGACGCTTGCGTGAACGTTTCTGGGGTGACCTCGAACAGCCCGGCTGGAAACATGCAGAGCTCGTCGAAGAGCACCGCAAAATCCGCGAGGGTGTAGATACCTTCGAACTCAAACTGCCTAACGGCGAAAAACTTGCAGTACGTAGGATCGAAGACATCTTCACCTGGGTGCCCCCCAATGGCGAACCCTTCGTGGTGACCCAGGGCCGCGCGTGCGATGTGCTTCGGGATGCACATGCTCGAAAATTCAAGAACCCGTGCTTCTATACACATGGTGACTGGATTCTCGCAGCCATGTCCGTTCTCGAGAACAAGACGAGCCTCGACACCAACGGCAAGTACCTCTGGCGTGATCGTATTCCCGACAATGGATCGATCATCCACTACCATGTGGGCGAACTCGACGAAGATAATCCGAAGGCGCACAATCCCTTCTACTTCGAATGGGTTCGCGAGACGAGCAGAGATCATCCGACCGAGTTCGGACCTGTGCGAGAAATTCGCCACAGCTGTCGCACTCCTGAGGAAATGTGGGCGTTCATCAATCAGCATCCGCGCATTCTCTAGTTACCAAAGAGGCCTTCGGGCCTCTTTTTATAAAAATGTTTCTACTTTATTTACTTACTCGTTCCATGCTATAATATTTTATAGTATGGACGAATTCAAGTCATCACATAAAAGCAGCAATGGCTTCACAATCCCTGAGCTCCTCATCGTCGTCTCGGCGATCGCACTCCTCTCTTCTATTGTCATCGCCGCACTCATGCGTGCGCGCGAGCGTGCTTTTGTTGCGCGCATGGGCTCCGACTTCGCACAAATTAATCGTGCGGTCGAAGCATATCGTACACAAAACTCCAACTCCCCATGTATTGATGCAGACATGACGAGCAATGATATGACCGACACCTACGAGAAAGGCGCACTTGTCGGTTACTACACTTGGCCAAAGACTCCTTTCAATAATGACTACTACCTCGGATATACAGGAACGCCTGGCAACCCCTCCGCAAGTAATAATTACTACATCGGCATCATCATGCCCTCAGACATTGCACTCATTTTTGATCGGCTCTATGACGACGGAAACCTCGGTACTGGACTATTCAAATACAATGCAACCCCGCTTCCCCACTACGAGTATTTCCTCAATTACGTCATCACAGGAGACCACTGCTAACGAATGCGCAATCCTCGCATTCGTTTTTTGAACATGCTAATGCTATACTATTATAGTAATGGCAAAAAAGACAATCATACAGCATGCTGTCTTTGGCGGGGCCTACGCGTCACATGCCGCGCCTGTGTTTTCGCGCATCGTCGGCGTACTCTCAGTGTCCCTCGGAAACACACCTACAAACGGAACACCTTTTGTCCATATCAATTTTGACGACACACTCACCTCATACACAAAACTCGTCGAACTCTACATCACCCTCACACTGCAATCAAAAAATACTCCGGTAATTATTTACCCATACAACACCCCACAAAGAGAAGAGCTTAGTAAACTTTTCTCAACCGATCGAATGAAGTTTCCTCCTCAAGAAGTATTACTCGAAACGTTTTCAGACTTTACTGGACAAGAACGCATCCCTCCCCCGCCGCTCGATATTCTCCTCTATCTCGCACGCCCCGACGAAGCGAGTGTACGTCTAATGACAAAAGAAGGTGCGGTTGCGGAACTGGAGGAAACGAAACGCGCGGTACTCAATCTTCTCGAGGATACTCGAGAATCTGAAGAGAAAATCACCGCACAAGCCGCTGACTTAGCAAAGGCGCTTGAAGATTCGCGAGCATTTGCACGATCTGCAGAGGAAGAACGCGCGACCTACCACCAGCTCGTTTCTTCTATTGGAGAAGGCGTCATTGTACTTGGTGCGGATGGACTCATAAAAATCG
This sequence comes from Candidatus Paceibacterota bacterium, assembly GCA_035583355.1. Lineage (NCBI taxonomy): Bacteria > Bacillati > Minisyncoccota > Minisyncoccota bacterium. Next base: position 44,796 of record DATEZQ010000004.1, read on the forward strand.
TGAATGATGTGACGGTCTCTATGATTGGCGAGCCAAGAGAATCACTCATCAACAAAGATCCCGTTGCTGCACTACATTTGCGCGATAGAGAGCGCAATGAACTTCCTCAAGAATACTGGGATGCGATTCTCAAAACTGAAAAGACGATCACGCTCCCCATTCTCACAAGCGTTCGTAACGATGGCACAGTTATTTATGCTTCAAGCATTGCCGCTCCCATCGTAAACGAAACAACAAAAGAGCACAAAGGAATCATCATTACCTTTCGTAATATCAGTGAAGATTTTGCGCTCGACGAGGCGCGAACAAATTTCATCTCCACTGCATCACATCAGTTGCGTACACCACTGACCACGATTCGCTGGTTCATTGAAATGCTTCAAAGTGGTGATGCTGGCGCGCTCACTGAAGGCCAGAAACAATACCTCCATCAAATCGATGAGGGCATCGCACGCATGATCAACCTAGTTGGTTTCCTATTGCGTACGGCAAGAGTTGAAACAAACAGAGTGATCATCACTCCAAAGCCACTCTCACTCCGTAAGGCAATCGAAGCCTGTGTGTCTGAGCTTATGCCACGCCTAAAAAACAAGAAGCAGACAGTATCAATCGCCGGCGACGACCTCCCCGAAATTCCTCTCGATCCTGACTATGTCCATGAGGTGTTTCTAACGATTCTTATGAACGCGCAGCTTTATGGCATCCCCGGAGACACAATATATGTACAATTAGAGCGAAGTGGAAATTTCGTAGAGGTACATATTACCGATCACGGAATGGGTATTGCCCAGGATGAACGCAAGCGTGTCTTCGATAAATTCTTTCGCTCAAACAAGGCTATTGTCGCCTCCCCTGATGGCTCGGGGCTTGGACTCTCCCTTGTACGCATGCTCGTTTCTGACTGGGGCGGGAATGTATGGTTCGAGAGCGAGGAGGACAAAGGTACAACCTTTTCCGTCTCCATCCCCGTCTCGGGCATGAATGCACGCGAAGGTGAAGTTACTCTGCTCGAGTAGCAAGTATGCAGCAGAAGGATTTGCTATACTATAGCTATGCAAGAAAGCAAAATATCAGAGCGTCGACGCTTCTCGATTGTAAAACGCGCAGAAAGTTTTACTCATGCAGGCAGAGGAATTTACGTTTTTGTGAAAAGCACGCACAATGCATGGGTACACATCTTCCTCTTTCTTTGTGCAGTTGCGCTTGGTGTCTATTTCCATATCACACAAACTGAGTGGATACTCCTCATCTTAACTTCTGGGATAGTATTTACTGCTGAAGCATTCAATACTGCAATAGAGATCGATATTGATCTCACTTCTCCCGAGGAACACCCTTATGCACGTGACACGAAGGATGTCGCAGCAGGAGCAGTGCTCATTTCTGCAGTAGCTGCAGTAATCGTTGGTGGTATTATTTTCATCCCTTATATGCAATACATATAAAACCGACGCTTGCGTCGGTTTTATACTCCCAATTGCTTGAACACGATGTCATATTCATCCCCATGAGGGACTAAGTCATCGCGCTTCTCAGACACCCACTTCCTGAGTTCAAGTAATGATATCCACTTCAGCTCTGCAAGCTCTTCCGTTTGCATGCTCAGCTCCTCAATTTTCTTGTCGAGTGACATGATATATACAGCACACAATTCCCTATCGATATACCCCCCGTTGTGCAAGATGAATTCCTGGGGCACAGTGGTAATATAATCCAAATCATCCTCATGAGCCTCTATGCCTATCTCCTCCTCGATCTCCCGCAGTGCCCCCATGAGTGGACTCTCTCCTGTCGAAATATGCCCCGTAACCGAGACATCCCAATAGTTAGGAAAATTCAACTTGTCCTCGGCGCGACGCTGCATAAGCACTTCACCGCGCTCATTGATACACCAAATGTGCACGGTCTTATGCCAGTCACCGTCACGGTGCACATCCACCTTGGACTTCTGTATGCCAAGACGATCACCCGCCCTATTTAATACATCAAGATATTCCATATGGGTTCATTTAACCAATCTTAAGTCCAGTCATCGACAGTGATCCTGCGACGAGTACATCGTTGAATAATTCGATACGCTCCTTTGCATCCTTCATGCCAAGCACATAGAGTAGCGGCAAATAGTGTTCCGGGGTTGGAATAGCGAGCTGCACTGCATCACTTAATTTCTCAAATTGCACAAGTGACTCTATACCTCCACTCAGAAGGAGATTATTTAATGTTTCGCGAGCTTCTTTTGCCCAGTCAAAACCATAATCCTCTTTTTCATAATTCTGAAAATCAATAAGACCTAAATTATGCACAAGATTTCCACTTCCCATCACGAGCACTTCTTCATCACGTAATTTGCGTAATTTTTTCCCAAGCTCAAAATGATAGACGCCCGGCTTGTTGTAATCGATACTGAGCTGTACCACAGGCACATCAGCATTCGGGTACATATGCTTCAGTACGGTCCATGTACCATGATCGAGACCCCACTCCAAATCAAACCCCACCGCATGCGGCGCAAGCAAAGCGCGTACATGCTCTGCAAGCGCCCTATTTCCTGGTGCAGGATAATTGATTGCATACAACTCCTTTGGGAACCCACCAAAATCATGAATCGTGCGAGGATGTTCCATCGCAGTAACCCATGTGCCTTCAGTGTACCAATGCGCAGAAATACAAAGAATCGCCTTTGGTTTCCGAAATGTTTTTGTAAGGTCGCGAAAAGTAGCCACGAAGCGATTGTCTTCGATTGCATTCATTGGACTACCGTGTCCGACAAAGAGTATCGGGAGCATAGGTTAATGATACACCTAAATAGGTGCGGTCATAATAACAAAAAATATGACCATTACTGGTCATATTTTTGAGTATTTACTACTCCACGTGCACCACCGCAGTAGTATTTTCATTCTTTATCTTGAGCGTAAGCGCAGTGAGCGCTCCGACCAATATCACTACGGCAGCAAGTACATATACATCCTTATACGCATTAATCTGCGCTTTCAGTATGATGAGTTTAATGTATGTTGCAATCGTAGTTGGATCAGTAGTGTGCAACGTACTCCAATGATTGATTGTAAGCACATTGCGCTCAATCGACTTTGTGAGATATGTTGCAAAGATTGCAATACCAAAGGCTCCTGCAATGTTTCGTACGAGTGCGAGGAGTGAAGATGCGATTCCTATTTCATGTGGATCAACGAGCGACGCGATAATATTCGTACGTTGTGCCATTCCAAGGCCTAGACCAAATGCCATCACCATCAGTGGAAAGATAAGGTCGAGTGCAGTAGACTTCGCATCAATACCAACAAAGAGAAATGTTCCAATTGCCGCAATCAATGTGCTCCAAAAGATGACCATACGCGAAGAAATCTTTCCTGTGAGATTCCCTCCGATGACCGATGCGGACATCATTGCAACCACCATCGGCATAAAGAGGAATCCCGTCTCTGTCGCAGTGTATCCAAGAAAGGTTTGTGCGAAGACGGGGAGCAAGAACATACTCCCCATCATACCCATGAATACAATGAAGTTATTCATGAGCACATTGACGAATGCGGGAATCTTGAAGAATTTCAGGTCGACAATAGGCTCTTCATGATTGCGCTCAATATAGACGAAGAGAACTAAGAAGATTGCAGTCACTGCGTAAGAGAGCAGGCTATAGGCCGACAACCACCCCCAGCTAAGTCCCTTCTCTAGGACGAGCACAAGCGCCGACAGGGACACACCGAGCGAAATCGCACCCCACCAATCGAATGACTTCGTCTTCACATCTGAACGAGACTCATGGATATAACGCATGGCCATATAGATTCCAAGAATTCCGATTGGAAGATTGATAAGGAACACTGACCTCCATCCAAAGATATCGATGAGTGGACCACCAAGGAGTGGGCCAAACACGGCGGCGGCGGCAAAAGAACCCGACCAAATACCGAGCGCCTTCGCACGGTCCTTACCTTCTTTGAAGGTAACTGCAATGATTGCCATTGCGGTTGGATAGTCCGCCGATCCCGCGATCGCCTGAATGACGCGAAATACGATCATCGATGAAAGATTCCACGCGAAGCCCGCGAGTACGGACCCCAGAATGAAAATCGAGAATCCAATCAAATAGACTTTCTTTCTTCCGATGGTATCTCCGAGCTTTCCCCAAATAGGGACGAAAATCGCATTCGCGAGAATATATGCTGTAGAAATCCAGCCCGCTGAGGTCACCGTAATACCGAATGTATCGATCATCTTCGGCAATGCGAGATTGACGATAGTCTGATCAAGCCTTCCCAAGAATGTACCAACAATGACCGTCAAAAGGACCATCCACTTTAATTTTTCTTGAGACTTTTCGCTCATAGACTAGTTCGCAAATACCGTGATTTTCGCGGACATACCCTGTTTGAGCATTGGGTACCTCGTTCCATCAAAACTCACCTTGATATCAAATTGCTTCACTTCACGCTTGTCTGAGATGTTGAACATCACACCACTCTGATTCGACATCGGACTGATGTACGACACGTAACCTTCAAAGCGCTTGCTGCCGAATGCATCAACCGTGAATGTTGCGGGTTGCCCAATCTTGAGATCAACAAGACCTTTATCTTCATCGATCTTTCCTAATACCTTCTCCTCTTTTGTATTAATCATCGACACAATCGGTGCTCCAGGATTGAAGTACTGCCCCTCCTGGTGATTCACTGAAACGATGAGCCCAGCAACTTTTGTGAAGATAAGCTCATTGCCCACCTTTGCGACCGCAGTGTTCTCGGTTACGGTATCACCTGCATTGACGTAAATTTCCGCGAGCACACCCGGCGCAGTCGGTGAAAGATTAATGATTGGTGCCTCAATTGAAGAATTCTCGATGGAGATCTTCTTCCACTCCATGCGCCAATAGGTGAATCCTGCGAGTAAAACGAGAATGATCACGATACCAATAATACTTTTCATCCATGGTTGCTTAACGATGCTTTCCTTGAGCAACAACTCCTCTACTTTCTTTGTTTCCATAATATTGGTTATTTCTTTACGACCATACTGATAATACGTTGATTCATAACCGCAATCTCGCCTGCCTTGATATTGAGTACGGTTACTACACCATCCTCTGGAGCAAAAATGAAGTTGTTATTGTATGCGCCTTCGGCCACTCGGAGTGCACCGCTTGCTGCTTCTACTCCAGCCTTTGCGATGGAAACATCTTCAGGTCGTGCAGCAGCTTGCTTTGCGGCGAGAATACTCTTGGCCTGATCGAGCGCAGCACTCGCATCAGCGACCATCTGTTCCTTCACGCGAAGCGCAGACTGATATGCATTGTAATTCGCAAGATAGTTCGGAGCCTTCTTATTTGGGAGCGTGATTGTCCAGTTTTCGTACTGAATCGTCTTATCACCAGTGAATTTAATATATAGGCCTGAATCTGCAATCGGCTGCTCATTAATCATATTAATCTGACCCGTTCCCGTCGCCATGCCTGTAGCATAAAACGAGATACCACCAGTACTATGGAAGAACTTGAGGTTGATTGTACCCTCCTTTCCAAGATTGTAGGTACCACTGATGACCGGCGCGAGGTAGTCACTCGTATCATTTGCAGGGAATGCCTGGACGGTCGAATTGAGCAAATTGAAGTATGCATTCTTCACAATGACCTCCTGTGTCTCCCTGGTTTTGTCATAATTGTTTTCTGCGCGCACGACGGCAGCCTTGAGGACATCGATATCTGGCCCTGTGGCACCATTCAGAATCTTCTCATAATTCGCTTGCGCAACAGCAAGCGCACCACGCGCCTGATTCACCATTCCTTGCGCATCAATCGCATCGAGGCTTGCGAGTACATCTCCCTTCTTGACGATATCGCCCACCTTGACGCTTACTGCATTTACGCGTCCACCCTTCGGAAATGCAAGATTCACCTCATCGCCATCGCGATAGCCACCAAAAATAGAGGCTGTTTTCGTATCACCCAACTCCATATTCACCACTGGTGCAATGCCAACATTCTTATAGATATATACCCCAGCAAGTCCTGCCAAAAGTGCAGTCACTGTAATGACACGAGTAGGCTTATTGAGTACACGTATTAACTTTTGTTTCATAGAATTATTCATTGATGATCTTATTTAGTATTTTGCTCAGCGATTCCTTGTCTTCGTTATTCAACTTCGAGAACAAGTTTTTCAAAATGACCAGTTTCGCGTCTTTTAGCGAGGAGAATGCCTTGAACGTCTTTGGGGCAACAACAACACGCACGATGCGGCGATCGTTCTCATCGACTTCCCTCTTTAAGAATCCATTGTCGCAAAGCGGTTCCACAATACTCGTCACTGACGGTGGTGTGATATTGAGCGCAGCGGCAATATCCTTCATCGTGGGGTTTTCATTTTCCGAAACGAATTGAAGCACTTGGAGTTGCGATGGCGTGAAGTGCAGTCGCTCTGCTTCCTTATGAAGCTCACTGATGAGCTTACGGTGAAAGCCGAGGATGGTGTTTTCGAGATCTTTTTCCGTTATCATGAATTATTAGTTTAACTAACTATTAGACAAACTTAACATTGAATACTTTGCGTGTCAACGATGCTTATACACAAAAACGGGCCTGCATGACGCAGGCCCGGTAATATTCAATTCTTCTCTGATGCGCTCGCCATCGCCTCACCAATTACCCTTGAAAGGCTTTTTATGGTATAGGGTTTTGGCAGTGACGCCTTGAAACCTGTAGGGATGCGATCAGAGTACCCACTGGAAATGATTGCAATAAGCTCGGGATTAATCTCGAGCAAACGCTTGAGCGTCTCCTCTCCCCCCATACCTCCAGGAATCGTCAGATCGAGAATAACGAGATCGAAGGGTTCACCACTGAATGCGGTGGACTGATAGATCTCAATCGCCTCAACCCCATGACTTGCAACGGTGACCTTGTGCCCCAACATTGCGAGCGCCTCGGTAAGCACCTCCTGCATTGCCCGATCATCATCCATCGCAAGGATCTTGCATGGACGCGACACAATAGACTTTTCTACTCGTTCAGGGACAGGCTGGGCATCAGGACCAAGGGCAGGCAAATAAATACAGAACGTTGTCCCCTTCCCCTCCTTTGAGTTCACGATGATTTTTCCATGGTGTTTTTCAATGATGCGATACACCACAGAGAGACCTAAGCCAGAACCTGCTCTTTCACCTTTTGTAGTGAAGTACGGCTCGAAAATCCTCTCGATGTACTTATCAGGAATCCCAATTCCTTTGTCGATGACCGAGATATGAATATAGTCACCTCGAACTTGAACCGCTTCCGGGTCAACAGCATTCTTCGCCAGGATGCGTATCTTTCCACCATCAGGCATAGCCTGGTTCGCATTCAGGACTAGATTTTGGATTACTTGACCAATCTGCGACGCATCGATATCAGCAAGCCAAAGATCATCCGAAAGCTCGAGCTCACAGACAGATTTCGATCCTTTGCCGATAATAAACTCGGCCGATTCGCGAATCACCTGTGCAACCGATGTTGTCTTTGTGCAAGGAATACCTCCACGTGCAAACGCGAGTAGCTGCTGCGTCAAACCTGTCGCGCGCTCAGTCGCTTTCACAATTGCATCAAGCGACCCTCGCTGTTGGTCGTCCCGAGAAGTCATGCTTGCCATTGAGGCTTGCGCCATGATTGCGGTCAAGATGTTGTTGAAATCATGCGCAATACCACCAGCAAGAATTCCAAGCGATTCAAGCTTTTGCAACTTTGAGCGCTCCTCACCCGCCATGCGATACTTCGTGATATCAGCAACATGTCCGTGCCAAAGGATTCCACCATCCTCCTCCAATTCTGGAGTTGAATGACTGAGAAGCCATTTAATCGGCTGACCGGGGAGCTTAATACGAAATTCCTTCTGCCGCAAACTAAGGTTCGCAGCAGAGAGTTCAAATGACTCAATGAGGCTTTGGTAGTCCTCGGGAAGAACCACATTCCCGATAGGGTCATAGCATTCGAACACCTGTTCGGGGCGGCATCCAAAAATCTCATAGATTCCTTCTGTGGTAAATGGGACTGAATAGGTCCCATCAGGTCTGCGCCTGAATTGAAATACCACACCAGGAATATGCGAAATGAGCTTATGAAAGCGCACCTCATTCTCCCGCAGTACGCGCTGCGCTCTATTGCGCTCTGCAATAAAACTATTTTCGCGCTGTTTGATGTAATACGCGACCAAACCAACAATCGCCACGACAAACAAAATCGTATAGAGCCGTGATTCAATGATGGTAATTCCGGGGCGAATCGTATGCTGCATCCATTCGAATACAGTCATGACTACAAGCGCAAACAACATGCTTGCCAGCACGATATACGGAGTATTTCGACTACTGGAAAGACGGACAAAATTCAACTTCCTAGGCATACAACACCACACTTTCTCGAGCAGTGCTCGCATATGCGCAAAGCGCTATTGTAGGATGAATAGGCGGAACAACTGTTAGTACGCCGTAATACGGAACTCTGTATTGTTTCTACAGTATATATATTATCTGTCAAATTACAGAATAGATAGTCATACTTGTCAAAAAAACCAAATGCAACACCTGCTCGCCCTGGAATGCTATACTCATCTTATGAAAGAAAAGAAGGCTCAGTCCACAAAACATGTACGCTCAATCGAGAAACTTCATCATTTTTCATGTGGGGCATGTAACAAGTGGTGGTCTATCGGAGATGCACCGCAAGCCCCACGTGCCTGGTATTGCCCATGGTGCGGAACAAAAGCAAAACATTAAAAAACGGCACTGCCGTTTTTTAATATTCGATATTGATTGGAAATGACATTGATGCATCCTTGTCGTTCATACCTGAGGGATTATCTTTTTTGAGCACGACTGTCGCAGTACCAATATAGTTCCCTGGAACAGTAACTGATGCCACAAACGGAACGAAGTCCGTCGTCATCCAATCACCTTGCGCTTTCGCAATTGATTGTGCAATTATCTTTCCATTCACATCAAGTACAGCAACTGGAAATGAGGCCTCAAAGAACCACATGCCACGCGCCTCCCCTCGCACATCGAACTGCTTCCCCACGACAGCGCCAAGTGGCGGAGAGCTTACACGTACCATATCAGCGGTTGCATTCACATAATCCACCAGTACATCCTCTATCTTGAACGTGAGAGTATAATCCTTCAGCGAGAGCGAACCTTCTTTCTTGCGCACCGGACCAACAGAGGTCAGGGTGATCATCTTTCCGAGAAATATGAATGGCTCACCTACGAGGAACGTTTGCTTAGTTCGCTCACTTCCCACGTGGACTGCCGCATCGATGCGCACGCGGCCAGCCTGAATACACATAACCCCTAGTGGGCAGCGACTATCTTCGACAACCTCGCTCGGAGTGATCGAAACATTTCCAAGGGTAGCCATTTCGCCGATATGAACAGTGACTATTCCTGACGTAGGCAGAACTGGCTTTGGAGTGGTCACCACAGGCACTGGTGCCTCAGGCTCACTTTCAACAGGAGTGACTTCCTCGGGGACAGGCTGCGCTACTCTAACCGTTTTCTTGTCTGCCATAATATAAAGTGCCAACCAAACGACGAGCACGATAAGAATAATAAATGTAACGATTGCAGTAATGCGTGATGAATTCATATATGAATTATAACACTAAGAAGATAGACTTTCCCTCTCTACAAACCATTGACTGACTACTCCATCTCAAGTACCCTACAATCACTATGGGAAACACGACTGGTAAACGCATTGCCCGCTCACATACGACAGCGATTGCACTCGCTTCCGAACTTGCACTCATGCTTGATGCAAGTGGTGTCGTAACAAAAGTCATGCTCGGAGTTATTACCGCACGCTCAGGATGCAAGACAGAAAAGATCATCATCAATCACGATCAATTCAATCTCCGCCTAACCATACAACAGCCACCCACAAAACAAGAACTCTATGTAAGTGCACCCGACCGCATATCGGTAGCAGCACTTATTGTTACTTGGAGTAAACAAAAAAATATTGAGTGTATCGTTCGTACCAATGAGTGACCCAAAATAGCCATGAAAAACAATCTCTAATCTCATGCGTTTATCGATAGACATATTGCCCGCATTCTATTTCCTTTGATACTATTCATTGGTATACTGTAGACACTATATATGTCTACTACCGTAAACAAAAATGCCCGAACAGTTAGGTCTATCTGTTTCCAGGGCACCGCAATAGCGATCTTTCTTGTTGTCATTCTCTGCAACATTCTTTCGTTATACCCACTATGTGCAGAAAGCTCAACGAGCACTACGTCATTTGCAACTTCAGTACAATCAAGTAGTGCTTCGCCTGGAATACTTCGTTCTGAATTTCATTTTCTCGGAAACAAGAACATTGCTCCGGTGCTATTTCTTCAAGGGGATACAGCGGCAGGACTTGCCGCTGACATCGTGAACGAAATGTCTAAACATATGTCCAAACCAATTGTAATCACCGCAATGGATTGGACTAATGCACAACAGCTGGTTGCAGCAGGTGAAGCTGACGCGCTAATTCAAATCAATCAAAACCCTGAGCGACTAAAGATCTATGATTTCTCAGACCCCTTGCTCGAATCTCACTTTTCCATCTTCGTAAGGGACATCCGCGGAGACATTTCAGACCTCGTGAGCCTAAAAGGAAAGCGCGTGGGGGTCGAAGCAGGCGGGCTTCCCGCGCAAGTTCTTGCGAATGATAATGAGATTGAATCAATAGTCGTGCCGAATTTCACTCAGGCTTTTGCACTACTCAATGCTGATACAATCGATGCGGTTATTGTCGATTATCGCGTTGGGGCGTACATACTCGCCGCAAATAATATTCGTGGAGTGAAAGTAGTAGGCATGCCTATTGCATCATCATACTCTGCTCTTGCTGTAAAGAAAGGAAATGTCGCCCTGCTCAGCGAAATCAATACGGCTTTACGTACAATCAAGACAGACGGAACATATCAGGCAATACTCGATAGATGGAAACCCAAAGAGGTTATATTCATTACGCAGGAAAAAATCACTGACTATATTCACACACTCCTCATTATCATTCTTTTAATTTCCCTTATCGCCACAGCAGTATGGTCTCTACTCCTGATGCGAGAATTGAAGAAAAGAAAGATTGCAGAGACTGCCGAGCTTAAAGCAAAGAAATACTCGGAAAAACTTGTAAGTGCAGCAAATGCAATGATTATATGCCTCGACCGGGAGGGGAAAATAAATGTCTTTAATGAAGCTGCAGAAAATATCACAGGATACAAAAAAGAAGAGGTAATCGGGCAAAACTGGTTCAGGTTGGTCGTTCCTCGTAATCTATACCCAGAGGCATGGAAGATATTTGAGGATTTCCAGAAGCAAGGAAAATCCATTCTAGGTGAATTTCAAAACCCAATTCTCACTAAATCAGGAGAAGAGAGGATTATTGAGTGGCGTAATTCTGACCTTCTCGACGGCAATAGTGTTGTGGGCACCATTTCCTTTGGTATTGATGTTACAGAACAAAAACTAATAGAGAAAAAACGGATCGAGTCTGAGGAAAAGTTCTCCGCTGCATTCAACGCTTCACCAGACCTAATGGCAATAACTCGAGCTGCGGATGGCAAAATCCTAGAAATTAATGAAGGGTATACACGTATGCTCGGATATGAGCGCGCAGAGTCTGTAGGTAAAACGACGGCGGAGCTTGCTATCTGGGCAGATACAGCTGATCGAGCAAAATTCATATCGCTCCTACAGCAAAATAATTCAGTAATTGACTTTGAGACCAAGCTTAAAAGGAAAGACGGGAAAATAATTACCGTCATTGATTCTGCACGAATGTTTGATCTTCTTGGGCAAGCGTGTATCCTCTCAACTGCACATGATATTAGTGATCGAATTCATGAGGAACAGGAACTAAAACGCACAAACCGTGCACTCTCTATTCTAAGCGCAACAAATCAAGAACTCATTCATGTCACAGAGGAAAAGGCTCTTCTCGACAAAATAAGTAAAATCATCACCGACATTGGTGGATATCGGCTTATGTGGATTGGTTTTGCATACAAAGACAGAACAAAGACACTACACGTAGCCGCACAATCAGGCTTCATGCATAATAATATGACTTCGCCAGATATAAACTGGGAGGATGCACCTGGTAACAAGAACCCTGCAAGCGTAGCAATTCGTACCGGAAAAACACAAATTGCCTACAATATACAAAATGACCCGAAGCTGTCACCGTGGAGGGATGCAGCCGTACAGAGTGGGAGCAGATCATCTATCGCCCTCCCCCTCACCAGCGAAGGAGAGACCTTTGGTGTGGTAAATATCTACTCAAGCGAAACGGATGCCTTTAATGATCAGGAAGTTAAAATACTCGAAGAACTAACCAGCGATCTCGCTTTTGGTATTACCACTCTACGCAAAGAAGAAAAAATTGAAGAGCGAACGAAGGAAATCGACCAACTCAAAAATAAATTCATTCAGATTGTCTCTCACCAACTTAATACACCTCTAAACGTCATACGCTGGAGCCTTGAAGCAATTATGGACAGGAAGCGCGGTGAAGTTCCTGCAGCAATATTAGAACTTCTCAAGGGGACGTATGCTGCAGATCTTGAGATTATATCGAGAATAGGCGACCTACTTACTGCAATGAACATTGAAGAAGGGCAGATACATCTTAGTAGAGATGCTACCAACATGGATGATCTTCTCCGTCCAACCTGCGAAGAGAAACTGAAATTGACACACCTTAAAAACATCACTTATGAAATTACACCACTTCAGTCAACAATTCCCATAGTGAATGTGGACGCGGAAAAAATTCGCGATGTTGTTGCGCGTCTTGTAGACAATGCCGTAACTTACACGAAAGATGGCGGGCATATTAATGTAAAATATTTTACACAAGACCATACCTTCCGCTTTGAAATTACAGACTCTGGAGTCGGAATCCCCTCATCAGAGCAATCAAAGGTATTCGAGCGTTTTCATAGGGGATGGAATGCAGCACAAATGAAACCTGACGCATCTGGGTTGAGTTTGTATATCGCCAAAAAATACATTGACATTCATGATGGAAGGATTGGGTTTAATTCAACTGAGGAAGGTGGGAGTACGTTTTGGTTCGAACTTCCACAATAACAACTGTTAGCTATAACAAGCAGTGAAGTCGATATTTTTCTAAATGATGTAGAACATACTGTGACATATACAAATTCACATTATATTCAAGTGGTCCCCACTTCTCATTTGATTTGGTTTTACGTAGCATTCAACTTTGACAGTCATATATTTAGTAATAGAATTAAATATGTTGTCGATAGTTGATTTGGACTTAATACAATAACCAAAAACCGTATGCCAAACGAAACGTATCAAGATTTAGGAGTACTTGTACCAGAAATCATGCTTCCACGTGAAGGAACAGATATGACAAAGTGGGCGGTGGTCGCCTGCGATCAGTACACCTCTCAGCCCGAATATTGGAATAAAGTTGAAGCCCTTGTTGACGGAGCGCCATCGACACTCCGCATCACCCTTCCTGAG
>DATEZQ010000005.1 GCA_035583355.1 Candidatus Paceibacterota bacterium
TATAAGGGGATGAGGTTATGAGGCAATACAATTCATGAGCACAGTTGGTGCTCGCGATTTTCCCTTATCCCCTCATTCTCTTATACCCTTACTCCCTTGAATTTTGTTTTATCTCACTCCTGTCGAGCCGAACCCACCACGCGAAGGCTCATCCATCATTTCCACCTCTACGAATTCAGCGACATGAATCGGCGAGACGATGCCTTGCACGATGCGATCACCGCGCGAAAGCACTACTTCATTGTCACTGAAATTGTAGAGTGCTGCTCGAAGCTCATCCGCCTCACCGCGGAAATCTTGATCGACAATCCCGACACTATTTGCGAGGTCGAGTCCTTTCTTGTGGAGCGATGATCGTGGTGCAAGGAGAAGCATGTGTCCCTCGGGAACTGCGATGATGATATTAAGTGGTGCGTAGCCAATACACTTTGGTGCAATAACAATATCTTCACGTGTCATGAGATCGAAGCCTGCTGCGCCTTTCGTTTTGTATTCGGGAATAGGAAGCGCAGTATCAATACGTTTGATGGTGATTTGCATGATGATAGTATACGACAAAATTTTTGAAGTCAAAAAACAGCTCAACTGAGCTGTTAATTTGGCATTGCATTGTACAGACCAACCCCATATGCACAGAGATTATCGATGAAGCCTGCTCCTTTTCCGTAGCGATGTGCATATGCGGGACATGCACGGGTATCACCGGGAGTCTCGAGTCTTGTGATGAGGTCATACGTCGGAGGGGTTGAGGTTGTTCCGACATTGCCGTATGCATAGGAATAGCAGGTAGGCCCAGACCATACTGCACATGCAGTATTGAGTGGATCGACGGGCACCCTTGAGATGTATGGAGCGGTATCTGTGGCAAATGCTGCCCAGGTCGCATTAAAGCTATAGCGATAACCACTGCAATTCCACCCGCATCCCGATTGTGGGTAATATCCTTTTGAATCATAAAAGAGTTCAAGTGCAATCTTGATTTGGTCGAGATCTGCAAGTCGTCGTGCGTCGCGCGCCTTCATGCGTGCTGTTGTGAGTGCGGCCAGTACAACTGAAGAGAGAAGTCCGATGATTGAAATGACAACGAGTAATTCAATTAATGTAAAACCCTTCTTTCGTCTCATACAATTAGTATACCATGGCAATGGTATTGCAAATGAAAGTAATTAACAGTTACTGCATTCTGAATATGAAAAACCGCCGTAGCGGTTTTTGTGGTTCAGGCTAAGGCTATGAAGCCTGCGCGATACATCGAAGTTCGCTGAGGCTGGGAAGGATCATTCGTGAAATGATGCCCAGGGTCAGGCTGTCATTGCCGGTGTCTGCTGTCGTGCGGAAGGAGTCATTGCTGAGGTCGATCTCGATAACAATTTCGTAGATCTCCTTCATTGCAGGCTCACGTTCATCCTTGCCTTTGCCTATTTGATTGCGCACCCAAGCGGACAGAACTTCTTCGACCGCTTCGGGCTTAGCATTGGTTTGAATGAAACACGCGTTGATGTTGTTCATGTCATAATGAACTTTGACTGTAATGCTCGGTACGAACATGTCGTCTCCTTATACACTTTGCTTATTCCAGACTAGCACTCTGCATCTCCCTGTAAAGTAACAAAATAAAAACCGCCGAAGCGGTTTTTATTTAGGCCTTCTTTTCCTGTGCCTTGCTGAATGACAGCGTCATGCGCTGCTCCTTTGGCTCAAAGAGGGTAATGATGAATGGGTACACCTTACCGAGCTCAAGTGCTGCCTTGAGCTTATCCTCGCTGCCGAACTCAGAGACATGGACAAGTCCTGCAACACCCTCCTCGATAGAAGCGAGTGCACCGTACTTGTTGAACTTGATGACCACACCGCGAACGGTATCGCCCTTCTTGAACTTTGCCTCTGCGGTACGCCATGGGTTCTCCTTGAGTGCCTTCACTGAAAGTGACACCTTATTGTCCTTGATCTCAATGATCTGGGCCTTTACGTGCTCACCAACCTTGAAGAACTTGCGTGGATCCTCTACGAGACCCCAATCCATCTCAGAGATGTGAATGAGACCCTCGAGGCCATCCTCAAGCTTCATGAATGCGCCGAAGTCTACGATGCCAGTGACATCGCCCTCAACGATTTGACCTACTGCATACTTACCAACGAGTTCCTCCTTCTCCTTGTGGCCCTGCTCCTTCTCAGAGAAGATGAGCTTGCCCTCCTTTGGTACAGCAGCGATCATCGTAACGACGAGCTTCTGATCAACGAGCTTGCGGAGTTCGTCGAGGATGCGATCCTTGTCGCCGTCCTCTACGCGTGGATAGTGGTCTGCAGAAAGCTGTGACGCAGGGAGGAAACCGATGATACCCTGCCAGTCAATGATGAGACCGCCCTTGTTTGCTTCCTTGATGGTAAGCTCGAGCTGTGTCTTCTTGCGGACAAGATCCTCTGCCTCTGCCCAGATGAGTGACTGACGTGCCTCCTTGAGAGAAAGCTCGGTGTAACCATCTGCGTTTTCGACTTCAACCACCTTTGCGGAGATTGCGTCGCCCTTTGCCATGTGCTTGATAAGATCGCGAGCATTCATGTACTCACGACCGTAGATAAGGCCGATACCGTGATGACCGAGGTCAACAACGACTGAGCGCTTATCTGCTGAGATGACCTTACCATCGACAACATCACCAAGCTGTGGGCGAGTTGCGGTAGCTTCGAGCACCTTATGCATCGGATGAGCGAGGTCGATAACGACACCCTCATCAACGATGAAATCTGAATTATTCATTGTTTGTTTTTACAGGACGAATCCTGCCAACAACGTTCTCGGTTTCTTGCGTACTCTATAGAATGCACACAGGGATTAGTCCGAAAACGTACTAAATGTTGTAGGCGCATACTACCATAAATTTAGGAAAAGGAAAGGGAGAAAATGAGCGAATACAAATGCAGGGTATAAGGGTATGAGGGTATGGGGGAATAAAGAATATCAGAATTCAAATTCAAAAAAACGCACCCGGGTGGGTGCGTTGTATGGTTGCCCTAGCGGCGACCTTTCGTGCGCGCAAGGGCTTTCTTTTGCCAGGGCGGCAGATGCTTGAGCGAACGCTTGTTCTGGCGCAGGTTGTGCACACTGCACCCTGGTAAGTACGGATGCAGCTCGAACGGACGAATGCGGATGGAGAGCGAGGGGAGGTCGGCGCCTCCGCAGAGTGCTGCGATGAGAACTCGAATAAGGCCTCTGCTCATCATTCCTCCGATTCTGTTGAGGACTGTTCCGCAAGTACGTCGGCAATATCGAATTGCTTCTCGGCCTCTCGGAGTGCGTCTGCGAACTGTAGCTGCGTTTCGAACTTCGAACTGAAGTCGGGTAGCGTAAGGAATTCTGCTGCACGATCCATTGCGCGCCAGCCCGCATCCACTGCTACTTCGAGGGGATCGGTGAGCTCGATGGCATCAAGCGTTGTTCCATATTCTTGAATCCAGAACTGATCTCTGCTGCGGCATGAGTCATAAAATTGCTTCACTTCGATGGGGAGGCAGGCAATGTTCGCCTCGATGAGTTTCGCAACTTTTTGCTTTTTGCGCGCGGTGTTAATGATGAGTCCGACGAGGGCACCGACGATGAAAAGAATGAAGAGCATTGCTGGGATTGAAATAACATCTCCCATGACTGCCTCCTGTATTTGAAGTCTGACACAAGCCTATATGAGCTATCGTTCTTGTCAATGCAAAAACCCTCCAACAAGTGGAGGGGAAATGGTGTTCATATAGAGCCACCAAATGACAAGTAAAAAGAGCATTGCTTTCGGATATTTTCTGCACTCTTGAATGCGCGAGTCGCACGGTCCAGTTCGGTCATTCCCACCTTTTGATCTTTACATCGTTTGCAGGTGATTTGAGCAGCCGTGACCGCATTGAACTGTTGGTAATTTTTGTGACCAAGTTCAACCATCGTGAGTAGAATATCTGCATGGCTACCGCTCGGGGTGAAGAAACGCAATTTCCATTTCCAGTAGCGCGCACGGCTTTTGCAAAACTTTAACTCCTGATTCTTCGCGCCCCTTATCTTGCAAAAGGAAAATAGATCCCCACAAGTGAATTTCGTAAGGGGGAGCAGGAAATACCTCAATGCCCAAAGTAGGATGAACAAAAGCGCAACTTTTTCAAAACGAATCTCTTGGAGTTCCATGATGTCCTCCACTGATTTCTTAACTAATAATAACGTGACGTAACCATGGTGTTACTAAGGAACACTTCTTTGATGGTAAGTCAATATGCAAAAACGGTCACGGTGGAGGCATATTGGGGTGTGAAATTACACCACAAAAATAGCAAAAATGGCATGTATTTCCCGTGTAAAATAGATACATTTCTGGTATACTGTGGCCATGGTTATTACGTATCACGGCGGACATTTCGTGAAGATCACACAGGGAGATCTCACGATAGCAATCAACCCTTTTAGTAAAGACGGTGACTTTAAGCCGCTTCGTTTTGGTTCTGATATCGCACTTATTTCAGCGAATGATCCAAATATGAACGGAGTTGAGAATCTCGAGTATGGAGATCGTAAGCCGTTTGTCGTTTCTGGTCCTGGAGAGTATGAAATTCGCGATGTTGCGATTTCTGGTTTTCTTGCACCGAAAGGATTTGGACCGAAGGGGCTGCTCAATACAATTTACACAGTACGTATCGAAGATTTGACCCTTTGTTTTCTTGGAGCCCTCTCTTCTGCAGAACTTACTGCAGAGTTGTACGAAGGGATTGGCAATGTTGATGTGCTTTTTGCACCGATTGGTGGAGGAGACCTGCTTAGTCCTGCTGATGCAGAGAAGGTTGCTGTGCAGCTTGATGCCGCAGTAGTTATTCCTGTAGCTTGGGATGATAAGCATCTTGCTGCTTTCAAGAAGGAAATGAGTGCAGAAGGAGTGCTTCCTGTCGATAAGCTCACCATTAAGAAGAAAGATGTCGTGGGTAAAGAAGGTGAGGTTATCATTCTTGATCCCGCATTTCGCCCATAAATAATATCGTCATGCTCGACTCAAATCCATTATTGAAACACTTACGCAGTAAGCCGCAACATACGAAGAATGTCATTGCGATTGTTGCTGCACTGATTCCGACGCTTGCAGTGAGCTACGCGCAGTTTTATATGCGTGCGAAGGATTTTAGTGAAGTTAAGAGTTCTGAGCAGGTGGCTGAAGAAACTAAAGATGTGACGATTTTCGCGGCTGTTGGTAAGTTATTTGAAGAAGGAAAGAAGACCCTGGGCTCATCAGTTGATGCACTCAAAAATATGGATGCGGGTGTGCTTGATAGCGCGGTCATCTCTGCGTCGGGCACACCATCCGCAACCATGCTTGATAAGCTCGACATCGGTGCTGTTCCAGGAATCGAAGATTCAAGCACAACCGTAACGAAAAGTAGTCCAAACTAATTAGAAATCACTATGGCAAAAAAGAAAGAAAATATTCCTGAGTCGTCAGCTCCAAAGCCAGAACATGTTGGCGTGGTTGCTTCGAACATTTCGACAGAAATGCGTGACTCATATTTGAATTACGCAATGTCAGTCATTGTTTCTCGTGCACTTCCTGATATTCGTGATGGTCTCAAGCCAGTGCATCGTCGTATCCTCTTCGCCATGTATGGAATGGGCCTTTTTGCGAATGCGCGTTTCAAGAAGTCTGCAGCAATCGTCGGAGATGTACTCGGAAAGTACCATCCACACGGTGATACTGCGGTCTATGAAGCCATGGTAAAGACTGCGCAGGACTTCACTTTCCGTTATCCATTTGTGATCGGACAAGGTAACTTCGGTTCCATCGACGGCGACTCTGCTGCCGCAATGCGTTATACCGAGGCAAAGATGAGCAAGCTTGCGGGAGAGATGCTTCGTGATCTCGATAAGGGTACAGTAGATTTCCGTCCGAACTATGATGGTTCGCGCAAGGAGCCTTCTGTTTTGCCTGCTGCTGTTCCAGCACTCCTCCTCAACGGAACGCTTGGTATCGCGGTGGGTATGGCAACAAACATCCCTCCACACAATCTTGGAGAAGTTGTCGACGCAACAATTGCACTCATTGATAATGGTGAACTCACACTCGAGGACTTGCTTGAGTATGTGAAGGGTCCTGATTTCCCAGTAGGAGGACTTGCTTTCAATAAGCAAGATATTGCACATGCATATGCAACTGGTCGTGGTGGAGTTGTTTGTCGAGGCGAGGCTGAGATCATTGAGACGAAGGCGGGCCAGTCAGAGATCGTGATTACTTCAGTTCCATATCGCGTGAACAAGGCAGATATGATCATGAAGATTGCTGAACTTGTGAAGGATAAGAAGATTGAAGGTATCCGTGATATTCGCGACGAATCAACTCGTGATATCCGCGTGGTCATCTTCATTAAGGCAGGTGTTCCTCCGCAGAGTGTACTCAATCAGATCTATAAGCATACTGACCTCGAAACGACCTTCCATTACAACATGGTCGCGCTTGTAAACGGTCAGCCACAGACACTCTCACTCAAGGGAATGCTTGAGGAGTTCATTAAGCACCGTAAGGAGGTTATCCGTCGACGTACGGAGTTTGATCTTGCGAAGGCAAAGGATCGTGAGCATATTTTGCTCGGACTCAAGAAGGCACTTGATCATATTGATGAGATCATCAAGACAATCAAGGCGTCGAAGGATACACCGACCGCACATGCGAACTTGATGAAGCAATTTAAGTTCTCTGAGCGACAGGCTACTGCAATTCTTGAAATGAAGTTGCAGAAGCTCGCGGGTCTTGAGCGCAAGAAGATTGAAGATGAGCTCAAGGCGGTACAGACACTCATTGCAGAGCTCGAGTCTATCCTTGGTTCAATGAAGAAGATGATGAAGGTTATCAAGGACGAACTCCTTGAGATCCGAGAGAAATACGGAGATGCTCGTCGCACGAAGATTGTGAAGGGTGGCGTCAAGAATATTTCGCTTGAGGATATGATCCCAGATAATGAGACCATTGTGGTCTTCAGTAGTGGTGGCTATATCAAGCGTACGGATCCCTCAGAATACCGCGTACAGAAGCGTGGTGGCGTGGGGGTTGTCGATCTTGAGACTAAGGAAGAAGACTTCATTAAGATCTTCCTCTCCTGTACAACGCACAATGATCTCTTGTTCTTTACGAATAAGGGTAAGGTCTATCAGATCAAAGCGTACGAACTTCCAGAAGGCAAACGTGCAACGCGTGGTAAGTCTATCGTCAATTACCTCACAATCAGTCCGGATGAGAAGGTTACTTCAATCCTTGCAATGCCGCGTGAAGCGAAGGAGATCAAGGGTCTTTCACTCTTCATGGTTACCAAGCAAGGAACGGTGAAGAAGTGTGCAGCAGATGCATTCAGTGATGTACGCCGTAGTGGACTCATCGCGATTACGCTCCATGACGGCGATGAGCTTCTTGCTTGTCGTTTCACTGAGGGTAAGGATGACGTTTCCCTTGTTACTGCAGAAGGTCAGTCGATTCGCTTTAGCCATGATGATGTCCGAGAAATGGGACGCACGGCAGCGGGTGTGAAGGGTATGACCATCAAGAAGGGAGACGAACTCGTTACTGCAGATGTTGTGCGCGAAGTCTATGGCAAGAAGGCATACCTCCTCGTCATTAGTGAGCATGGATATGGAAAGATGACCGAAATTGAGGAGTATAAAACTCAGGGTCGTGGTGGAAGTGGAATCAAGACTGCAAATGTCACCGACAAGACGGGTAATATCGTCATGGGTATTGTGGTCCCTGATCTCGAGGCTGAGCTCATAGCAATTTCTCGCAATGCGCAGGTCATTCGTACTCCGCTTGCAGATATTCCTGTGCTGTCACGTAGTACGCAAGGCGTACGTATTATGAAACTCCGCGAAGGGGATTCGATTGCTTCGATAACTGTATTATAGAAACCGTATAATTTGGCGAACTTTGTTTTGCTTCGACGAACGACTCAGTCAATGGGCACCGAGCCCATCTCCTTCGAGTTCGTTCGTCTCCAGCAAAACAAATTTCATCCAAATTCTGCGGTTTTTTGCTAGTGTAGATATTTTATGATGCGATACAATACAAAACCGCTTCGGCGGTTTTTGTTTTGACAAATCACCCAAGTACTCTACAATTTAATGATGCAAACAAGTTGCAGTTCGAAAAGAGGTTTTACATTGATCGAATTACTTGTGGTAATCTCTATCATCGGACTATTGTCATCTGTCGTACTCGCCTCACTTACTTCTGCGCGCAAGAAGGCTAGGGACGCAAGACGTGTCGCTGATCTTAATCAGATTCGCATAGCGTTCGAAATGTACAATATCGATAATGGCCAATTCCCGGCAGCATATGCTGCCCCTGGGTCAGAATATTGTGGATCAATATCTAATCCTCCTGGAGGATGGATGCCAACGAAGTATATCCCGACCGTACCTCGTGATCCACTATTTAGTTCTACAACTGCTGAACTTCCGCACTCCTATCTCTATTGTAATTTCCCAATCAATCCCTCGAATCCGTCATTCAATCCTGATCTAAAGACATATGCGCTCATGGCCTCTCTTGAAAGTGGAGCAGGGAATATACAAGGTACGACGTGGGCAACGGATTCGAGATACATCAATACGGGATATAACTACGTCATATCAAACTTCACTCCACCGTAAAACTAAAGATTTGAGCGCACTTCTACTTGCTTCCCATCGCCGCCTCGTCACCGTATAACACATACGGCTCCGTCGGTCGGCTCCGGTCCAGCAAGCAGAATTGCATCTCAAATCTTTTGTTTTAGAAAAACCGCCTCTGGCGGTTTTTCTGATGCGGCGTTCTTTTGGAACTTTGTAAAAGTTCAGCAAATGTAAATAAAAAAATAACCCCATTAGTGGGATTACTTCTTTGCCTCCTTGAAGACGACGCGGGTACGGAGCTTCTTGCTGAACTTTTTAAGCTCGAGCTTGCGCTGCACACCCTTCTTGTTCTTGCGTGTGAAAATGGCCTCGCCAGTTCCCTTGTTGCGCAATACGATAAGATTCTCCTGTGCCATAAGTAGTGCTATATTACCCTAAATACGGAAAATTGCAAGGGGGTTTAGCCATATATAGGATTTTCTTGGGGATTAGAGGAATTTCAGGTGTATTCATTTATAGAGCCTTTTTCTACCATTCCCAAGAGATAGATTTGTGTACTTTCGGAATTCGCAGCCGATTCCTTCCCAGTTTTCGGCAGAAAGGCGAAGAGGCTCTCCATTGAAAGTTATACCGACATCG
The DNA here is from genome assembly GCA_035583355.1 of Candidatus Paceibacterota bacterium. Taxonomy (NCBI): domain Bacteria; kingdom Bacillati; phylum Minisyncoccota; species Minisyncoccota bacterium. The sequence goes on from DATEZQ010000005.1 coordinate 9,248, forward strand.
AGGGAATATTGTGAGAGGTCTACAACGAGCAAAGATGGATCCTTGGCATTTCCTAGGTGCTTCATTGTCGGTAATGAGCCGGGGCCGATTGGAAACTGCGCGAAGAGATTGATGTGCTCAGGGTATTGATAGGCAACATCGATAAGCACTTCAGTCCAAAGGAAGTTAATGTTATACCCAAACAACGGCGTAATTTTCTTAACTCCATCGAATACTGATACTTTATTCCATGTCTCAATTTCCTTTGCGACACTCTTCATTACTGCAGGGAGATGATATGCAATGAATTCTTCCCGAGTTGGCGTATTGCTGCGCATGATGGTGCTGACGGGAAAGATGTATGGGGTTCCAAAGCGCGGGCGTGGTGAGGAGAGGAGACGCTTAAGAAACTCTGCGTTTTCGGCTGCATCATAAGAAAGAAGACCCGTTACTTTTGGGGTTTCAATACTTGCGGTCATGCGCAAGTAAAACATATTGAGTAGCCAGAGGGGGAAGTTATCGCGCAGTGGATTGAGCAGTTCATGAAATGCGATTGTTTGACGATCGAATTCACGAAAGATATTGCAGAAGCGATATTTATCTAGGATGGGGTCAGTTGTATAGGGAGGTTGTGCTCCAGAAACCTTCTTCTTCCAGATGTTGATGCGTTCGTGGGTGAACGATTCAATTTGGGAGAGAAGTGCGAGATCAATACCCGTAGGAAGATCCGAAGAAATTTCTGAATAGGCCAAATGCAGGGGCCAGTGGCGATAGAGGGCTTTGAGGTGGGCAGGGAGTTCCATGAGGAAATTTTTGCATGGAATGGGGAGAAAGTCGAATGGGGAGGGTTTGTGGTTCGCTTGCTATGTCAAGCTTCGACAGTTTAGATAGTAAATATATTTATGTTAGACTTTATGTATTAATCAAATTGAACTATGTATTCAAAATTCACAATTGAAAATTATCGCTCGTTTCAGGCAATGCAGGTTCTCAAATTTGCCATCCCCGATGGAGTGCATAATGGTTCAGGAATAACCTATATTGTTGGTGAGAACAATTCTGGAAAGACAACATTAATTGAAGGTATGAAAATCACCGAAAAGATGCGAATTAGCGATTTTGATAAACGCAAATCAGGTGTTCCAAAATTCGCATGGTATGACAATGGTAATGAGGTAGACCCCGTAAGAACAACAACATTGATTAGCGCTCACTCAAGTCAGCTGGTTACAACTCCGCAATCACAGGCTGCAGATAAATTTGATATTATTCCATCCAGGCGCCAGTGGTCTGAGGTTGCGGGTCACTCAAATGGTTTAGAACCCCAGTTCTATTATAGTCAAACAAGGTCGTCCACGACCAATATTCGACAAACTTCCACTGACTCAAACCTGGCTAGTTTGCTCCTTAAGATAGAACGTGATACTACACAAAAGAAAGAATTTGTACTGCAGCTTAGGAGAGTTGTACCAAATTTTACTGATTATGCAGTTGGCTATGATACTTCTGACTATATTAAATACGTTACCGGAGATGGTACAGAACATCGCATAAATTTTACTGGAGACGGAATGCTCTCAATCATGCGGATAATTGCTCATTGTGCTATAAGCGAAACTGGCACAGTTTCTTTACCCTTAATTATTGATGAACCGGAACTTTCTCTTCACCCTCTCGCACAAAAACGGTTGATGAAAGTTCTTGCTGAGCATTCCAGGAATCGGCAGATAATAATTTCTACACATAGTCCATATTTTATTTCATGGGGATTGGTGGAGAACGGAGCCGTGATTAACAAGGTTGTAAAGGAGCAAGATAGGGAGTCCAAGATATATACTCTTAAAGATTACTCGCACTACTCTACTCTTGTTAGTGCAGCAAACTGGCAACAACCATACCTAATGGATGTAGTCGCTAAGGAAATATTTTTTCATGACAATTTTCTCTTTACTGAAGGTCAAGAAGATGTCGGCTTGTTGATGTCAGATGGACAGCTTGATGAGTCTATAAATTTATTTGGTTATGGAGTAAGAGGAAAAGATATGTTTAAATTTGCTCTTCGCCTGGCTAAAGATTTAGGGATAAGAAAAGCCGCAGTTGTTCTAGATGGTGGTGAAAGTGAGGCAAAAATAAAGGAAGAACTAGAGAGGGAATTTGTAGGTTATTCTGTAGTCCAATGGAATAAGGAAGATATACGAGACAAAGCCAAGATTTCATCATCTCAAAAGAATGGATATTTTACGATACATGGGGTCAAGAAAAATTCTGAAGAGATTGAAGATTTTGATGAGAAAATTGGAATTTTGAATAGATATTTTAGGATAGATGAGGATTTGGCTGTGTAAGAAATTCAACAAGAAATGTAAAACGCCAGGTTTGAGATTATAAGGAGTACTGCGCACACAAAATAGGAAGAAAAGAGGATTCGTCCCTTCATCGCACGGTCATAGAGTGCTTCGCACGCTGGAATCAGATGGATTCGGTCACGAGTTTCTAAGTTTTCTGCTCCGCACTGCTCTCAGAAAACTAAGAACTCTCGACCCCGACTCACCGACCGTGCACGCGGCTGGATTCATCACAGCCTTTGGCTGGATGAAATCAGCGCCGGGTGACGGTGCCCGGCTCCGTCTTTCGAATCCTCTTGGGTCAAGCAACAGAAAACAAAAATAACGCTTTCGCGTTATTTTTGTCTGTTGCGGGCCCAAGAGGATTCGAACCCCTGTCGATGGTTTTGGAGACCATAATTCTACCGCTGAACTATAGGCCCAACATATATCAAAAGCCCGAATTGGGTATTTGTTCAGGTAGTGTACCGTATTTTACCTTAGAAAGCAAACGAAAAACGGCCGGAGCCGTTTTGTTTAGATGTGGAAACCTTCGCAGTTCTTCGTGCGGATGACACCACGTGGGTGCATATGCTTGGCTCCATTCTGCAGGGCAGGGAGCTCTGCCTTCGCAGTAGCCGACCACTTGGCCAGACATTCGATTGAGGCAAAGTGGAGTACTTCATCAAGCTTGAGGTCGTAGCCATGTTTGGGTGGCGGTGTCTGATCGAGAATGAGCCAGCCGCGAGCTTCACCCTTGGGAAACTTCTGGCCGCAGCCACAATTGCACTTGAAGTGAGCGATTTCAGACATAACTCCTCCTTGGATGTCTGTATTTAGCGTAGCACCTACGATAAATATTGCAACCAAAAAACGGCCGGAGCCGTTTCGTGTTACTTGAGCTGGAAGACTGCCTTTACAGTGATCATGACGTCCTTGTCGATCTTTGAAGTGTCATATGAACCATAGTCTGAAACGTCTACTGAATCTGCTGAAAGCACCTGAACAACACCCATCGAAACAGTCTTAATGTTGCCCACCGTTGCGCCAGTATTTTGCGCGATAGCGTTTGCACGGTCACGTGCATCCTTGAGTGCGGCAGGAAGGAGAGAAACACGAAGTTCAGGAAGCTTCGAGTAGAAGTATTCAACTTGACCTGAAGAGAAGAGCACGCCATTGCTTGCAAGCGATTCGCTGCTCTTTGCGAGTGCTTTTATCTTAAGGACGTCATTGCCACGTACCTCGATGAATTGCGATAGGTTATAGTCACGCATTCCTGAGTTGTCATTACGTATCCATTCACCCATTGTGATTGGTGAGATTTCGGCGTCAGGGAATCCTTGAGCATTGAGGAAGGCGCGAACTACATCTTCATCTTTCTTCATCTGCGCGTAACCATCCTTAATCTGATCTTTTGTTACGAGGCGAGAATAGTTTCCTGTCCAGCGTGCAGAATCTGAGGTGACACGCTGCTTTGCAGATCCAGAAACTGACATGACGTTGTCGAGCTTCTTTATTCCGAGAAATGTATTTGCGACGATATATGCGGATCCGATGAGTGATGCACCAAGAATAACAGGGAATAGAAATCCGAGTGCAAGAAACTTGCCGTTGCGGCGCTGTGGAGGCATGTTGATTCGCTCTGCGTTTTGTGATGAATTATCCATAAAAATGAGGTTATGCTCACATCATAGCACTGATGATTTTGAAGTGGAAGTGGATTATTTGTTTAGCCATTCTGCTACTGCTGATTGGGCCTTATCGAACTCTTTGATCCCTATCCACACAATATCCTTGTGACGCTTGAACCACGTCATTTGGCGCTTTGCGAAGTGAACGATATCCATAAGTAGCGCGTCACGCATAGCTTTTTCGCTCAAATATTTCCCATCCAGATACATGCTTACATGACGATATTCGAGTCCGAGTGCATAGAGACGCGATGAGGGGACACCTGCGTCCATGAGCTTGCGTACTTCATCAATCATTCCTTCTTTGATGCGCGCATCAAGTCGCCGTGCAATACGCTCATCGATGATTTCTTTGCTTGCAGTGATGCCGATGGTAAGTACAGGGTAAGGTGGTGCAATATATGTCTTGTCGGGGACCGAGCCGAGTGCGTTTGCGATTTCTAGTGCACGCACAAGTCTCTGGGGGTTGTGCCTATCGATCGTTGCAGCACGGACGGGGTCCTTTTCAAGCAGAAGGTTATACAATGCATCATTGGTTTTTGAATGAAGCACTTTACGCAACGTTTCGTTTGGGGGAACTTGAGGAATCACGAGCCCTCGAGTTACGGTATCAACCCAGAAACCTGATCCACCACAAAGGATTGGGAGTTTTCCTCGGGACTGAATATCAACGATTGCAGCTCGAGCGGCTTTGGCAAAGTGCGCAACCGTAAATTCATTACGCACGTCTTCCACATCGAGGAGGTGATGGGGAATACTATGCATTTCTTCGGGTGTAATCTTTCCAGACCCGATGTCGAGGCCTTTGAATACTTGTCTCGAATCTGCAGACACGACCTCACCGTTAAACTGCTCCGCGAGAAATACCGCAAGATCACTTTTTCCGGTAGCTGTTGGTCCAATAATAGAGACGAGATGTGGGGTAGCTGACATATCGAAAGTGTAACATATGGTTAAGTATTTTGTCTTCAATTATGCATAAATACCCACTTCAAGATGAGCGACGTATATGATATGATGTGAGGATGAAGGACTTTAAAGATAAAATTTTCACAAAGCTAAAAACCAGCATGGAAGGGCACAAGAAAGGTATATACACTTTGATTGCTTTGCTCGTTATTGCAGTAATATCTGTTATTTTCATCTCTCGAAAGCAGACTGTTGTGCTTGACGTTGGCGTGGTGGAGCGATTAGATCTGGCGAAGACTATTATGGCTTCCGGTAAGGTCATTAGCTCAACTGATCTCGGCCTCTCTTTCCAGACTGGTGATATTGTTAGTGCGGTAAACTATAAAGTTGGCGATAAAGTGAAAAAGGGTGCAATTATCGCTACATTGCAAAACAGCTCTGAGCAGGCCAGCGTGACGAAGGCACGAGGTCAGCTTTTGGGTGCCCGTGCTCGATTGCAGAAGGTGGTTGAGGGAGCGAGCTCTGTCGATATCATGGCAGCGTCAGATGCGCTGCTTAATGCGCAGCGTACGCAGGATCGCATTGTTGCGAATGCTCTACGAAAACTTATGTCGGATGATCTTGTACTTGAGGAAGCCCGAACGGACATGAATCCCGCATACAACCCAACGGTGAGTGGGTCATATAATGGCAAAGAAGAAGGAGCATATAATTTCAGCTTCTCGGGATCGCAGTATGACCTGCGTTATCGCGGAATCGAATCAGGCACACTTCCTATAATCAATCTTTCACAGCCGCTTGGCACAAAAGGGCTGACAATTTCATTCCCTGTGACCTCTTATGCGTATAGCGATGAGTGGGTGCTCCGAATTCCAAACAAAGACGGTAAGAACTACACTGCAAATCTCAATGCGTATAATGCAGCATTAGTGACCCGAGATGAAGTTGTTGGAAATCTCCAGTCAAAGCTCGATCAAATCAAAGCAGCAAGTAGGCCTGCGGACATCTCTGCTGCGGAGGCAGATGTTGTTTCAGCGCAAGGGGCAGTTGAGGCGGCGCAGTCAGATCTTGAGAAGACAATTCTTCGCGCACCTGCTGATGGCACGATTACAAAGATAGACACAAAGCTCGGTGATCTTGTTTCTCCAAATGTACCAGTGGTTACTCTGCAGGACGTTGGAAACCTTTATATCGAAGCAAACGTGAACGAAAGCGATATTGTTGGACTTTCAGTGGGGCAGCCCGTTTCCATTACTTATGAAGCACTTGGGAAGGCAGCGGTCTTTCAAGGTACAGTTTCAGAGGTGAATCTCGGTGCGACAATCAATGCAGGTATTGTTAATTACAAGATCAAAGCATCAGTGCTCGATGTGCAAAACATCAAGCCTGGCATGACGGCAGATATTGTTGTTCAGACAGCAAAGGTAGACGGTGCACTTGTTTTGCCATCACGCTTTGTTCACGAAAATGCATCGGGCAAATTTGTGTATCTCATCACGCGTGAGGAGGATATGAAGACAGAAGAGCGTCCAATTACTACGGGTCTTCGTGGTGACGGCGGGTATGTCCAGATTATGAGTGGGCTTAGCGCGGGAGATAAGGTTGCAGCAGATTTGGGCATTCAGTAATCTTCAGCATCCATGCCAAAAAAGAAGAACATCTTTAACCGATTAATGGTCGACATGCGTGTCGGCCGTTTTCTCGCTATACGTGATTTGAGACGATCGAATATTTGGACAACCGGACTTATCGTCTTTGTCATGATGCTGACGTTCCTTAATCTTGTTGTTGTGGGAGGAATTCTTGTCGGTCTTATCCAGGGTGCAATTGATGCCCATGTGAAATATGGGACGGGCGATATACAAATTTCGCCACTTTCAGATAGATCTACAATCCAGCATACTCCGGAGATAATCGAGATAGCACGCAATCTCCCTGGTTACCGAAATCATGTTGTGCGCTATTTTGGTGGCGCTCAAGTCGAGTCAGACTATCGTGCGACGATAGATCCTCGCAGTACACGAGATAAGGTCTCTGCGACACTTATGGGTATCAATCCGAACGATGAAAAAGTCTTTTCCGATATCGATCATCGCATGATTGAGGGAAAGTTCCTCGAACCAAATGATCTCGACAGTGTGCTTGTGGGTAAAAATTTGCTTGCGAAGTATACGCCAATTGATGACCCCTCATTCAAGAACCTGAAAAATGTCGAACTTGGTTCAAAGATCCTCGTTTCGAGTAATGGTGTTTCAAAGGAGTACATCGTGAAAGGTGTCATGCGTAGTAAGGTTGATTTCGATATGGCGATTACAATGGTGGATTCAGAAGTAAGGCGCATTCAGAACCAGACAGACTTTAACGCAAGTCGAATCTCAATACATTTAAAACCTGGTACAAATGCGCGCCTTGCGGTGCAGCAAATGCTTGATACGGGAGTTGGCGCTTGGGCACGTGTACAAGTTTCGATGGATGCAATACCTAAGACAGTGAAGGATATGAAAGATACATTTGATGTCCTCGGTACGCTCCTCTCAGTTATTGGTCTCGCAGTATCATCTATCACGATATTTATCGTTATCTTCGTGAATGCAATTACACGCAGACGATATATCGGAATCCTAAAGGGAATAGGTATTACTGAACGCGCAATCGAGATTTCGTATGTTGCGCAAGCGATGTTCTATGCGATCATCGGATCAGGTCTTGGTATCGCAGCGGTCTTTCTCTTTATCAAGCCATTCATTGCGACACACCCAATCGATTTCCCATTCTCTGATGGTATTCTTGTTGCTGATGCTGCAGGTGCCGCGTTGCGTGCAGGAGTGCTCATTATCTCTACACTCATTGCTGGTTTTATTCCCGCTCGAATTATTATTAAGCAGAATACTCTTTCTGCTATTCTAGGCCGCTAATATGATCAAAGTAGAAAATCTATTCAAGGTCTTTAAAACAGGCGAGCAGGAGATTAAGGCAGTCAATAATGTTTCATTTGAGGTACCTGAGGGACAGTTTCTGATGGTTACAGGAAAGTCGGGTTCAGGAAAATCGACATTGTTGTATCAGCTCGGACTCCTCGACCAGCCAACCTCGGGGCATATCCATATTGATGGCATTGATACTGATGAGCTTACTGAGTCTCAGCGCACACAAATGCGCCTTTCGGCGCTTGGTTACATTTTTCAGGATTATGCTATACTTCCGACGTTGACTGCCCTTGAGAACGTTATGGTTCCACTCTTAATGTTGGGGGAGCGTGGTGAGGAGGCGGAGCGAAAAGCACTACACGCATTGAAGCGGCTCGAGATGAGTGACCGAAAGAATAATCTCCCTTCTCAACTATCGGGCGGACAACAGCAACGCGTCTCTATTGCCCGTGCAATTGCTCATGGTCCAAAAATTCTTTTTGCAGATGAGCCGACCGCAAATCTTGATACTGAAACGAGTATGAACGTGTTGCAGGCATTCCTTGACTTGAACAAAGAGGGGCAGACAATTGTGATGGTTACTCATGAGGCAGACTATTCTGCCATGGGTCATCGCATTATCACGCTCGCAGATGGAAAACTTGTAGAAGATAAAATACAGCACAGAAAATAAGAACACTGTATTTAAACTAATAATTCAAATTATATGACTGATTGTAATGATTGTACAAACTGTGGACCAATGCGCATCGGCGCAAAGCTCCCAGAAATGAAGCTGAACGCATACCACCCAAAGAAAGATGATATTATCACCATTGAAACAAGCTCACTAGCAGGGAAATGGTCAATTTTCATGTTCTATCCTGCAGACTTCACCTTTGTCTGCCCAACAGAACTTGAGGAGATGGCAGAGCTCTATGAGGGAATTACAAAGGAGAATGCAGAAGTATTCTCAGTATCTACAGACACTGCATTCGCTCATAAGGCGTGGCATGATAGCTCACCAGCGATCAAGAAAGTGCAGTTCCCGATGATCGGTGACCCAACAGGAGAACTTGCTCTTCTTTTTGATGTATACATTCATGAGGAGGGAATGGCGCTTCGTGGTACCTTTATCGTTGATCCTGATGGTGTGCTCCGTACGATGGAGGTTCATGATAACTCAATTGGACGTTCTGCAAAGGAGACACTACGCAAGCTTCGCGCTGCAAAGTTTGTTCGTGAGCACGGTGGAAATGTTTGTCCTGCAGCCTGGGAGCCAGGAGCAGAGACACTCCAGCCAGGAATTAAGCTCGTCGGAAAGATCTAATAAAAAATACGGCGCAGGCCGTGTTTTTTTATTTTATCTTTATGCCAAGGAGTTGTATGAAATGCGTAACTTGAGAAAAATCAATCGTAGCTCCACGGAGTTGCTCTGGGGTTGCATGCATGCCATCGAGTTTAGAGCCGCTAAAGTCGATGTCCTTTAGCTTGGCATGAGAGAACTCAACATTCTCTAGTGAGCAATCAACGAAGGAAACATCGGTAAGTTCTGCAGCTTGAAAGTCTGCATCAGTGAGCACGCATTTTTCGAAGCGGACGTGCTTGAGTTTCGAAAAGCGGAATAAAGCATAGTCGAGACTGCAGTCTTTGAAGGTTACGTGCTCAAGATTACTTGTGGTGAACTTTGTTCCCATAAGTCGAGATCCAAGAAATTCCACACGAAGCAGTCGCGCTTTTTCTATATCAGCATTGAGCAGGTTTGTTTTCTCAAGAAAAACGTCGGTCAGTTTTAGTCCAATGAGTGCGGAGTCGGTAAGTTCAGTACGGGAGATGCGAGAGGACTCAATGGTAACGTCTGATGCCTCGCTTCCCATTGCATCGATACCGCTGAGGTCAAGATTCTCAAAAAATGAGTCATCGGAGAGTGAGATGAACTCGAGGGAGGTGAGTTTATCGGGCTTGGGGAGGAGGGGAGGTTTAGGAGGCATGAGTTAAGTGTAGCATAAAGAAAAGATTCGAGAGGGGAAACGTAAAACCGTTCCGGTTTGAGTTTCATTGAGCGCAAAGCCGCGCTGAATCAGATATTTCAAATACAAAGGGAAACGTAAAACCCTTTGGGTTGTAGTTTCATTGAGCGCAAGAGCGCACTGAATAAGATATATCTGATACTAGGGGGAGCCGAAAAACCGTTCCGGTTTTTGACTCTTGGAACGCTACGCGTGCAAAACCAGAGTCCGGGCCTTGGCACGGCTCACAAAGTAGTT